>NZ_DASYBS010000160.1:0-53446 GCF_036500665.1 Cedecea sp. | reverse complement strand
TGTGAGTCGTATTCGTTCTGACTCTCCAGAACCATACGGATGGCCCGCTGGCGGACCTCAGGGGAAAAACGCGTATTTTTAGTCATCCTGTTTGCCTCTTTCTCAAGGAGTTTAGTCTCCAGGATTTCCGGGGCGGTTCAGGATTAATTGCGCTTAACCATCTACTGGAGCAGCCCTTTGCCGCGTTAACCATCGCGCTGGATAACGCGCAGGGCATGCGCTCTCTGGAGCATTATCGGCATGTTATTCATCGGCGCACCAGCGAGAAGGCATCTCCCTTTGAGTTTCTTTATGACCCAGACCTGATGCCTGAAGGTGCATCACTAAGCACGATTGATACTGTGTCCCGGCACCCGGGATCCGCACGCTATGATGGCAACGCGCAAAGCACAGCGCCTGCCTTTTATCAGCGGGTCCGCGAGGCTATTGCATTGCATAACAGCCACGATTTAAACGCCCCAATCCCGTCATGCCCATTACCCCATTTCAGATGCGATCCAGAATGGGCATCTCTTCCCCCTGGAAGCCAAACCCTCGAAAACGAAATCTTTAGGGCAGTAATGTTTCCCGCTTCTGTTGCACATAAAGTCTTTCGACAGTGTCAGTTTAGTCACTGTGATTTTTCAGGTATTTACTTTGACGATTGTCAGTTTTTTTCTTGTACGTTCAGTCATGTGCGCTTTTTTGGTGCGGTGCTTAATAATACCATAATGGAGCACTGCAATCTTAATTGCTGTACTTTTGAGCAGTCATCTTTTAATGAATTCAAAGGGGATTTCATCACCTGTGAAGCGGTACAGGCGATGGATCTTTGCATTGAAAATTCTACGCTCAAAAACTCTCTGTTTCCTGAATGTGATTTTTCCCGGCTACGATTAAGCGAGAGTGAGTTAAATAACTGCGTATTTAATCGCTCGAGTATTCACTCTGCGTATTTTACTAAAAGTGCTTTATGCCAGTGTATTATGAATGCCTGTAATGCCAGGCGTGTTCGAATAGAGAATAGCCAGCTTGAAAAAAATTCTATTACCGGGGGAGACTGGTATGCATTAAATATAGAACAGTGCCAGATTTCCTGCTTGACCGTGGGTGATAAAGCTGATCTGAGTGAGTTAAATATGGTTGACTGTATAATATCTAAAACGGGAATGACTGCGGTTAATCTCCCATACTGTAAGTTAATACGCTGTACGGCTAGTGAGTTTTCTCTTGAAAAAGCGAATGTTAATGCTGGCGTTATTATCGCCTGCGAGTTGACGCGAATAAATTTGCGGGAGAGTATGTTGATTGACTCTTGCTGGCAAAAATCCAGCCTGCAACAAGGCATTCTTTACGGCGCTGATTTACAGGGGGCAATTATAGAGGAGTGCAACCTGGTAAGCGCTAATTTAGCAATGATAAAACAAAATAGCACCACCACTTTCCTGAAATGTTTGCTGGATAAGGTGAGCTGGCTACCCGAACGCCAACGTGACTCCGGTGGTGTAAAATGACTGTTTCTGAGGAAAATCAAGAAATGTCCAGCATGGCAGGAACAGATAATTTTGCTTTTACAGTTCCCAGGGTGATCAAGGATAAGATTTTCAAAGATAATGATTTTTCGGCGCCAGGTGCGAGTAACATCCTGTTTATATCATGTCATTTTGAAAATATCTCTTTAAGTCACTGCCATTTTCATGAATTAAGATTTGAACAATGTACCATGACTCATCTCTCACTGAAGAATGTTCTCTGCGAGAAGCTAATATTTACCCGATGCCAGCTCGATATTGCGATAAACGACAGTAAGGGATATGAACTTTGCTTCCACGAATGTCAATTTAATTCGTTGCAAAGTCATTGTAGTACGCTTGAAGAGATAACCATGCATCACACCTGTATTGATAGCGGCAGATTTATAAATAATGTTATCAGTCAGTTTATCGCGTGCGACCTTAAGGCTCAGAATTGTATTTTAAAAGAAGGAGAGCTAAGAGATTTCAGTGGGTACCAGTGTCATTTTATCAATAATACCTGGCAGCAGGTATTGCTAACTCGCCAGGTGATGGGGGATTGCACACTTGACGGGTGTCAGTTTATTGAGATTAAAGGTCTCAATAGGACCTGGTTTAATTGCCAGCTTAAATCCTGTGAATTTATCAATCTGTCGCTTGAACAAAGCAGTTTTCATCGTTCTGTGCTGCAGGCATGTTCCTTTAAAAGCAGTCGTTTGAGCGGTACTGTTTTGTGTGAATGCCAGTTTCTATATACAAATTTCAACCACGCTAGTCTGGAAAGTATTCAGGGTGAGCAATCATATTTTAGCCACTGTGACCTACGCTATGCTGATTTCACGCAGGCAAACCTGGTGGCAGCGACGTTTGCGCATTGCGACCTGGGGGCAGCAATTATAGCGGGTGCCGATCTGCGGGCAGCAAATTTTCAACACCAGCCTTTGCAATCTACCGCGCTGGAAAACTGTCGGCTACATGGAGCGAATTTTATGGATCATCTCGCGGGTACTTATCAGCAAGATACGCTCCTCGAGGATATTGCTCACTGGTATCAGACTTATCATCCCGGCCCGAAGAGTGGTGCAGACAGCAAAAAAACAGGAGTAATCAACTATGTATGACTCAACTAACCGTTATTCTACAAACGCGACTGAAACGGCCATTCCTACAACAGATGTTCGGCCAAGCCAGCGAATTCTCGTCACTATTGAGTCAGCGCAGGATGGCGAGCTTGTTGTCAAAGCGTTTCCGCGACACAAGATAAAGAACGCATGGCGTTGCCAGTCCAGGCTTGCTGAAGGGGACCGCGTCGAAGCTATTATTGATGGCGATATCCTGTACGTAACTGACATCATTTTCAGTGCATCGATGAATCAAACGCTGATGCTTGGAGGGAAACAGTATAAAAAAATTATTCTGCAGGCTGCGGAGATTGAAATAACGGGCAGTAAACACATTCACTGTACCGCACCCGATATTTCCCTGACGTCCAGAATTAGTACACTGGTTTCTGATACGATCCATCAGGCGACGAAGCTTTTTTTCTTTCGTGCCCGTCATTCCTACCGCCAGACGGAACAAAGCGATATAACCAGGGCCAGGCATATTATTCATGATGCTCAGCAGAGTTATTCTCTTAGCAGCGAGATTGGCTCAATAAAATCGTCAGCCGTACTTAAGATCAACGGCAATCAGATCCACATGGGATGATCAACATGACAGCAGCTAACACCCGCAGTGGAGGGTATGCTTTTTCCGGTTTTGAACCCATGGTGCCGGTTTCCGGCTCCAACATGGCTTTGAATGTAACAGGGATCCCTAACGTCGCAAATTTATTTTGCTGCGGGGGAAATGAGCAAAATACCGGTACCATCAGGACCACAAGTATAAGCACTGGCGGCATCCTTGGGGCTCTCTCGGGTACAGCGTCTGCGTATATGCAGCCGCTTCAGGGGTCGAGTAAATATTTTATTCAGGGGTTACCTGCAACGCGTCTTGGCGACATCAGCTTGACCAATGCCGGGAACACCTATGCCACTCAGATTAGCCCCAGTCAGACAAAATACTTTATTAATGTTTGAGCGGGCTATAACAAATCACCGGTGGAGATAAATGCTTCCCCCCCTTTTCTGGAGTCGCCGACTGGCGACTCCACTTAAAAAACATTATTAAAAATAGCGTTACCCACCCGCCATGAAGCGCTGAAAGCTTTTAAGGCTATTTTGAAAACTTGACATGATGCCATCAATATATCCCTGAATGACCTGCTGTAGCATATTGTTCAGTTTTTGTAGCATTGAAAAGTTGGTCTGAAACTGCTGAATCATTTCCTCTTGTTTTTGCTGATTACTGCTTATCGGCTGTGCCACGTTCTCGTTCGTGGCGTAGGAGACTTTGTTATTTGTACCACTGACGGAGCCGGTATGAGGTAGCTGTGTTTTTTGACTATTTTGTTCCTGGGGAGCGCTCATTTCGGCGCTAGCCGATGTGCCTGCGGTGTAGCCAGATTGCGTACTTCTGATTTCATTCACACTCATACAACCTCCTTTATGGGTTTCTGAAACGCTGTTGTCCGAAATACAGCATGATCGGACCTAATGATGTATTACTGGCGTGTACCGCTTAAGTCGCGGTCAGGTAAGCGCAATCGCATATCCATGGCCTGGGATTTTTCCCTGTCTCCCATATATTTCTTCTCTTCCATTAATGACTGCGACATCATGCCCATTTCTGAGGACAGTGCCTGTCATGCCGTTTGCCAGTGCGTGAACATGTACTGTTCGCATATGATTTTTCAGCCCCAGCCGTTTTAACCCTTCACCAGCATTTTCTCTGTCATTCACACTCAATAATGCATGTGAAAAACTTCTGCGTGCGTGCCCATCGTTATTCTCAAAATGTGCTCTTTTGACCGAAGCTGCATATAAGAAATTCGCATTGCGGACTAATTGACGATCGCTCCCGACGAGCCCGGCAGAGTTGGTTGATTGACGAAGTTCTGCGTGAGTCAGATGCAATACAAACCCATCACGCATTGTAATATCGTAACCGCCTGAGGTTTTGGCTACGTGCGAGAATATATCTTCAGGATCTGTACCGAATTTCTGCATGGCTGCTTTAATAGCGGAAATGGTAACGCAATTTTGGGTTCCGTTGCCTTGTCGAAACCCGGAAATAATATCATTGGATCTTTTTTCAGGATCGGACCCTGGCTGATACTGGGAACCGTAAGACACGAGGTTGTCGGAACGGAGTGCAGAGAAATCTACGGGGCGGGAAGCCTGGCATGTACAGTTTTCCGCCCGTAATCCATTGTCCGGTGGCACGCCACTGCAATAAGCGTTTTTACTCCCTATTTTATCGTCCGGAAGAAGCATCCCCAGCAGCAGTTTCAGCAGAAATTCAACGCTGTTTTCATTCGCTGTCGGCAGGCTGCGGCTTTCAGACGGTGCTAAGCAGGAAGGTGTTTCGATAGTATTTTTGCATTCACTGCCCATACCGCCTGTCTGAATATAATTGGTTTCAACACTCGCCGGAAGTACCTGCAATGAAAGTAAATTATTTACTGTGGATATAGTCATTAAACGCGGCGCCTCCCTTAAAGAGTCGATATGCGTAGTGTTTATTTCGCCCAGAGATATAAACCGGCAGCGTAAAGTGTGGTACCCGAAGATACCACACATAATAATTACCGCCGCTAGTCGTGCTTATTAAAAGTTAACAGGGGAAGCATTTTGCTGAGGAGAAAAAGAAATCGCTGAGCCTTCACCCTCGTTAGCGTTTCCCCCGGCGTCTTTTGCTGAGCCTGAATTCTTACCTTCCTGGAGACCTTGCATAAGGCTTTGTAACCCCTGCATAGCCTCCATACCTCCACCCGATGATATTGGATCCATAGTATTGCCTCTTAGTTAAGATATTTATGTTAATATCTGATTTTATTTTGTGCCGAAGCTGAACCTGCTTTAACTGCACTATCAGCAATACCGTTTGCTTTAGAGTTAATAGCATCCTGTTCGGCTTTCATCAGGGAATCCATTTGCATTTGGGCCTGAATACCTTCCATACCGGCGGCATATCCCATACTACTGGCAGCTCCTAAACCCATAATAAACCTCGACTCTAGTAGTTAACGTGCGAAAGGGAAGGGTACTTCTCCCGGATTAATATCGGACTTTAATTTGCGCAGCGGCTGAACCGGCTTTTACAGCACTATCAGCGATACCGTTTATCTTTGCATTATCTGCATCATGTTTGGCTTTAATGAGCGCATCCTTTTGCATTTGCGCCTGAATAGCCTCCATTCCAGCCTGAAAGCCGAAACTACTAATTAGACCTAATCCCATATATAGTCTCCTCTCGATTTAAATACGGGGGTTTTTAACGTACGGATGATAAGTCCAGGCAGGACTTTTTAACACACAGTGAACTGATAAATAAATAAGGTTGTTACAATAAAGAAGCGCGAATTCCAATTTTCCTGAACAGATAGTATTTTATAAAAATTACGGGAAGCGATAATCAGCCAGATCAATTTCTACCCGCCGGTTAGCCTGCCGACCCTGCGCTGTGCTATTTGTTGTGATAAATTCTTCGTCCCGACCTGTACAAGAAATCTTCTGCTCACTAATTCCGTGTGCCATGAGAAAAGCCTTAACGCGACTCGCCCGGTTCCTGGAAAGTATCGTGTTTACCCTCTGAGGTCCGGTGCTGTCACTGTAGCCTCTGATGCCGACCCATTTTGCTTTCCCCGCAGCCTCAATAAGCAACTTTTGCTGAGTCTCAGTAATGACAGGCTGACTGCCAGAGACGGGGAAATGAATAATAGAACGTGTAAAGCCTGGATAATTTTTACTAAAAGGGGCCGGGGGTGTATGTCGATTTAACGGAATAGCTCTGAACGCTTCAGGGGCGCTAAACTGTTGCCAGAATGTATCATCCCCGAATGGGTTATCTGCCAATGCCGACCCAAAGCCGAAAAAGAATAACCCTGTGATAGCCAGAAAGTATTTAGATATATTCAATATAGACTCCTTGTTATTTATTGAAGTTAATGCATGTTAAGAAACATACGCTGTTTTTGGAAAACTCATAGCAGATATAAAGAGAGTCGACGTTCAATCGGTAAACTCTTTTAAAAACGAGGCAATCAGGGTAATTCAATCGAGAGTCTTTTCAGTTTGTAATACAGTGCTCTCTTGGAAATACCAAGCCGGTTTGCGCAAGATTCAACGTGGTAAGCGGTGCGCGACAGACATTCTTCAATGAAAAGTGTCTCCGCATCCCGTAGCCAGGCATCCAATGAGTCAGTACATATCATTTTCTTTTGGTGATCGGAAACGGGGGCTACCCCCAATACAAACCGTTGTGCCGCACCTTTCAGTTCGCGAATATTACCTGGCCACGGGTGATGTAATAAAGTGATGATCAAATTGCTATCAATCTCTGACATCGGTATTCCATATTTATCTGAAAATTCGGCTGCAAATCGACGAAATAATGTCATTATATATTCGCGCTGGTAACGCAATGGCTTAATTTGTATGGCAAAGGTGGAAATACGAAAAAAAAGGTCGCGGCGAAACATTTCCTTGCATATTAAATCTTCAAGTCGGGTCTGTGAAGCAGTGAGCACTCGCAAATTTACCGGGATATGTTCGGTGCTGCCTAAACGGCTAATAATTCTGGTTTCGAGAAATCTCAAAAGTTTCACCTGTATATTCAGGCTGGTGCTGTCGATCTCATCCAGAAAAAGAATACCACCGTTTGCCTTTTCGATATAACCCGCACGAGATTTAGATGCTCCGGTGTAAGCTCCAGAGACAACACCGAATAGTTCACTTTCAAAAAGAGATTCTGGAAAGGCTGCACAATTAACGGCAACAAATTCACCTTTGCATGATGAGTACTCAAATATTTTTCTGGCAATTGTATCCTTACCTGTCCCGGTTTCACCTTCTATTAATATATCTACATCCGTGGCCGCCAGGGCTTTAATCTGAGGTTCTAACTCCATGTGATAATCAAAAAATTTATTCATGCAAAATCTAATGCCTCATTGCGAAATTAACCTGTATCAAAATTATATAATATAGGCCTCAAGGTAGATGAATGTAAAATAATGAAATGATAAGTTCATTAAAATGAAATTGCCTAGGATAGGCAGTATAATTTATGATCGCGAAATTATATTATTTATTTTCTTTCGAAATTATATTTATTTCCACTATAAATCTTTTGTGTTTGCGTATTTCTATTAAATTCATTGGTTGCCTGAATGATATTTCTTTTGTAAGCAACCAACACTTTAGCCGTTCCCCCAGGTGATATTTCACCGGTTGGTGAATATTTTACAGAAATAGTATATGGATTTTTACATAATTCTTCAGGCACTGGGATTTTAGTGTTGCTTTTGTTATAAATGGTACCAATTGTCACTTCGTAACCCTGGCCTCGATAAAACTGTTGGCCGTTGTTTTGGATCGCGAATTGTGGATTGTCATGACAAAAAGCTTTTAATGTCATGCCCTCACCCCCCTTAGTTAACCACTTTGGCGCGTAGCCATTATCCAGGCTGGTTAATAAAGCTGAAATGTTATATCTAAATGGCTCATTATTTTTTTCTTTATGGGGGGCATTGGCAAGGTTAGAAAAATTACTGATATTATCTGGCAGTGTTTCATCAATAATTTCAGGAAAAATAAGAAAGATACGCTCTCTGTTTTGTTCGGTCGTATTAACGTTCGTAAAAAGTTTACCTATGCCGGGAATATCTCCAAGTATTGGAACCTTACTCTCGGTCTGCTGAGTTGTCCTTTTCTGCATACTGCCAATAACCAGCGCAGAACTTTCATCCATTACGGCTTGTGTACTGATTTCTCCTCTGGAAATGTTCACATTTTCAGCTATTGGACCGGCTTTCATCTTTCCATCTTCAATATCAATGTAGAGATAAATTTTCCTATTATTGTTTTCAGTAATAATACGTGGTGTCACCCGCAGGCTGGTACCTACAGAAATAGGCTTCAGATTAGCAACATTTTCACCTGTCAGCTTGACATACGCAGTGTCATTGAAATCGATAACTGCCGGATAATTATCTAATGTTACAAGGGAAGGGCTGGAAGACACCCGGGCATAGCCGGCTCCTTCGAGATAGTTAATATCAGCCAGCAGATTGGGTAAATTGTTAAGCCCAATCGTTCCACGGCGTCCCATCATCGAGGATATCGTTGTGTTACCAATTTTGGCGAGCCAGTTGATTGACAGTCTGTTCAGCTCATTACGATCGATATCAACAAGGAGTGCCTTGATACCTATGATTTTTTTGGGCTTATCCAGATTTTGTATCAATGATTGATATTCAAGACGCAAGGAGGGATCGTCCCGGACAATAATCGCATTATTAGCCATATCTGCAACAATGCGTCCGTTGCCCCCTTCGGGATAGGGGGCGAGTCCTGGAGGCAGATTTCTCTCTGCCAGCGTGCGCAGCGTTTTATCCGATGAAGCCTCCATTTCAGGCATCCACGATGAACTATTATCCCCGACGCCATTGCCCATCACACTTCTCACCAGAGTGGCCATACCTGGAACCGTTAATTTCTGCTCCCTGTAGCCAATAACCCGATCGACCACTGACATATGTTTTACGGGGAAAATCATATTTCTTACACGGGAAGATGCCTTATCTTTAGGAAAGGACAAAAATTGCTCAACGAAAGAGACATATTTTTTGGGACCGGATATCAGCACCGCTCCCCGATTACCCATCTCCCCCCAGCCAAAGCGCGGCTCAAAAAGCCCGATATCAATCAGCGCCTGTTTGGCTTCGGCAGCACTCACGGCATCCGTCATGATTCGACGGCTAGTCTTGTCCTTTATATCATTGATGTACAGCGTGTCGTTGTATACAAACCATTGAAACTTGTATTGCATAGCCAGTCGATTGAGGAAGCTTTCAGCATCTGCTGCTCGCAGGGTTCCTTCAACGGGTAAAGTATAATTTTTGTCCTTTTCAATATTCACACCAAACCCGCGAGCAAAGTCGGCTAATACCGTATCGAGAGAGTTTTCCCCGGCAACATAGGCATAAGCACCTTGCTTCCAGGATTGTGGCACAGCGGCCTGAACGTCAGAATTTAACGTAGCATATAAACTCAGGAATAACGTACCATAATAACGAAGTTGCATTTTTAACAGACCCTGTTAATTAATTGCTTCCAGTGCGGATTTACGTATTGAATGGCGAAATTCAAGATATTGTGAGTTAACCCAGCTCGCGTTGGAGTAGTCCTGTAGCTTGAATTGAAAATTATACATATCATTGGGAGATAGAGATTTTCTGGTCTGGTTCGCAAAATTATAAATATCAATTTGAGAAGAAATCAGGTTAGCCCTGAGTTGGTGTTGTAGTAGATCAATGCTCATTATGTGATCTCCAGTAAGCCTGTTTGAGTTAGATCATTATCGCTGCTTTAAATTGTGACCAGCCGATCTCAAACTCACAATCATCGGTTATCAGCGTAAAGATGTCGGCAGCGAGACCAGTGCAGGGCAGTAATTTGATATCATACCAACTATGTTTGTCTCGCCAGCATTGAATGTCTTCTAAATGAACCACGGAAAATTTTAGTGTCATTTCCTGAGCATCAACGCTAGTGTAGAAGGTGCTTAACTCCTTAAGCATGAGGTTAATCTTGCTCATCGCGGTTAATTCATCAAGAATCTCGCCCAGGATATGGTTAATTATCCTGGTGGCGCTTTCAATAATTCTTTGCTCATCAAATAGCTTTTGCTTTTCCCATTTATAAAAAAATAACGCACATTTTTTTGAAAAGTCTTCAGAGAGATCATGGCGCTGTTTTTCACTATGATCCAGTGCCTCTTTTTTAGCGCGTTCAATGATTGAGGCAGCCTCTTTATGCGCACCGTCAATAATCTCTCTGGCAAAGGCTCCTGATAAGTGTAAAGTTTCATTAGCCATCTCCAGTGTCGCTTTTTTAATCAGACATTCACCGACTGGAATGGGGATGGTTAATAGCTTCAGATCCCAACCGGGGCTGGCTCCCGCGGCGGGTTTATTTTCCATACCACGGCCCTAAATACATTATCATAAACGTCCCTCTCAGTTTGATGATCGCAGCCGGAAAGCGTTGTACGTTGTATTTCCGGTGGAAAAAGGAGGTAGAGATAGCTTCTGCTCATCGGTTCAATAACACTCAATACACTCAGTGTAAACGCTGCCGGGTCCTGCTCTGCCCACACCGTTATAGCCAAACTGGTTCTCGTTCGAGCTATTCTTCGGCACCATATTTTACTGCTGCTGTCCAAATCATGATCATGGTTCCTTAATATGGCATCTACCAGCTTGATAAAGTGTTGGCGCTGTTCTGGTGAAAATTCAGAAAGTGTTCGTAAATAAAATGATATGACTGAAGGTATGACAGGTTCAAGCTTCAGGATTTTAAAAAATAGGGAAGGATAGTAACGCAATACTGACTTGCCTCGTCGCTCAATCGCTTTTATCCAGTGCGGATGCATTGCCTGATAAAAATCATCAAACAACCATTTAGCGGCATGCAGGTTTTCATCTTCGTTTAAATTTTCCATTAATTATCTTCCATACTAGCCAGCCTGACCCACACAGAAATATTAACAAGGTCAATATTTTTCTGATGAATGAAAACACTTCGCTGTTTTTTACTTCAGAAAGGCCTTCCTGAGCATTATCGCGGCTATTCTCATTAACGAAGATAACCGAAGTGTCCGTTGAGGCGTTTCGCATAAGTCCGGGGAGTCCGGTGATAATCAACTCTTTTATTTTGTTTTCATAAATATCAGGATCCAAATAGTCTCGATGTTTAATAAAAACAGCCGCAGAGGCGGGTTGGACAGGATCACCCGGCGCAATACGTTCAGCAAGAACGATGTGAACTCTGGCACTAATTACGCCATCGATTTGTTCCAGAGTTGACTCCATCTCCTGAGACAGAGCATAGATATAACGTGCCTTTTCCTCCAGAGGGCTGGACAACATAGTATCCTTGCTGAAAACCTCACCCAGATTCTCCTTAATATTCTTAGGGTAACCTTGTTTGTTCAGTTCTGAAATAGCGCTGGTAAAGTCTCGTGCATTAACAGTAACCGACACCCCCTGTTTGTTAATGACTTTATTTGCCTGAACGCCATTTTTATTCAAAATGGCGATCATTTCATTAGCTTCGTTCTCTGGTAGATTGTTATATAGTACCGACGATGAGTCGCAGCCCTGCATAAGCATGAGACCAATGAGTAGAAGTAAACGCCCATGATTTATATTCATCATTAGAGCTATTGTAAGTTAACCAGCTTCTCGATGCATTGCGTGCACTTGCTTATGATTTTTATTCCTGCCAGGTTTTTCAGGTACAGCTCGCTAAGGGCGGCGTTGGCATCAGAAAATGCCAGGTGGTTGGTTGCATTCGCGGCATTATTCAGGCCAAGCATAGCTTTTACTCTTGCAGACTCAATGGATTCCAGAGAGAGCGTTTTATCCTTGTCAGAAGCAGGTTTGGCAGCTGAATAAAAATTAAAGTTACTGATATCAGATAATGCTGCACTGTTGTCTGTAGCACTTGAGCGGAGGGCTTCTGCAGATAATGAGGTGTTGCCACTGGTTATTGCCTCAATCTTCATGAAAACATTCCTAATATGTAGTTTTTAATAAAATTACTCAAATGAATAATCTGTTTTTTTATCGGTGAGTTGGCAGCAGTGTCGATATAAATTCGATGCCAGATTAATCCACTCATCGTAGCATAACCTCTCAAGATCAAAATATTGGCTATCATTCTGGGTGGTGGAGAACAACAGTCTAATCTTATTATTATGTTTTTCTACCGATGTGAAGATTGCATAGCGACTACCATTTTCTTTAAAAAGAAATAACCGTGGGAGGCACAGGTTGTCCGTTATGATAAATCCTGAACAATGTGGGTAGATTATACCATCAACGCTTCCCGGTATTTCTTTAATATGTGACAGCGTCCATATTAATTTTTTACTACGGATTAACAAATAATTTAACTTCATGGTTACCTGACCATTTTGACGTTTGCAAGATAGTGAGCATTTTCATTTTTTCGTGATTTTCTCTCATGGTAAAGGGTGGTGTATATTTTACGGATTTTTTTCGCATATATTTCCCGTGTTCTTTTTTGCGACCTGGCAAAACCTGCATTATAAGAACCCAAACACTCCCAATTCCTTCCGCAAATATGTAAATGCTGCGATAATATTTCAGCAGCAATTTGTACATTCAGACACGGTTTATTAAGCAGATCACGCTCAGTTTTGATTATCCCTTTCTTTTTAAGTTGCGGGATGTGCAGACTGTTGATCTGCATAAGTCCGTAGTCTTTGCTACGCTTTAACTTGTTACCTGATAAATTTATTGCATGTTGGTTTAAATTACTTTCCTGTATTGCAATGGACTTCAAAAGTAGAGGGTCAATTCTATTTTTCTCTCCAGCAATATTGAAGCAGTATGCTTCTGTTGGCTGAGAATGGAAGACGGCGGATAATAAAATTAATGCCATTAGTGAACGCATGATGTTATGTCGCTCCCGACAGTTGCTAATTTATCGGTGGTTTAAGGATAATATTTATTGGTGCTTTGGAATTGTCATAGCACATGACTTAATGAATTGTAGCTGACCTGTTATTCATTAAGTAAGATAGATGCCCTTTGAGTTCCCATTTTGGCTATTCTTTTCAAATGTTGACAATACAGACATTGGTTAAAATGATCGCTGTGGGTAAATGTTATCTTGAATGCACGCTGGCGCAGCATAATGAATCATTCGTGATGAAAAAATTTGGGTGAGGGGATTGTATTTGCGCAATACTCTTATTCATCAATCCACCGATAAAGGTGGACTGATGAACTTCTGATGGTTCTGTACTTCTCTATAGCATCTTTTTCTTAATCAAAACCCTTGAGCGAGAGAGGCGTGAGCGAACTGTACCAATAGGTATTTTCATCACTTGAGCAACATCGTGGTAAGAGCTACCATCCTCCAGTAGGATCTTAAAAATTTGTCGGTTTTCCTCCGTAAGATTTTCTATTTCATTCAACGTCTTGCAAACAAGTTCATTCTGAATATAAACATCCTCTGGACAAAAGAACAAAGTACTATCCAGGTCGTTGCCAAATGAGGAGAAAATGGCACCTTTTTTCTTTTCTGCATAGTAGTTTCTAATGAGGTTAAGCGCGATGCTGAATATCCATGTGGCGGGTTTCGAATGCCCAGCATAGTTACAACGGCAGAGTAATGTTTTCAGGCAGGTCATCTGAAAAATATCATCAGCATCAGCATAATTGTTAACCCGGCGCCGGATAAAAGAATAAAGTTTATTGAAGATTTCCTCAAGAGTCTCTCCCCAGACTCGGTCACACTCTTTTCTGCAACCAGGCAATTGATTCTCTATTCCCAAATAACACATATCAGCCTCCGGCGGTATTGTTTGTTGTCCCATATGTATTATGGCAATTATCATGCCAGATATAATAATGTGATAAATCAGTTGATTAAGTTTTATGGTGGATGATTTTGTGCAAATGCTGGTTGGTGAGGTCAATATATCGGTGAATGAACTTGCACAAAAATTTTCAGGAACTTTTTCTCTTGTTTTCCCACATAAACATAAAGACCGCTTGCAGTTGAAAGGAATCGATTAGATGAATACGCTACGGACTCTGCTGTCGGTATTATTTTTGCGTGCTGAAATTATTGGCGGCATCTTTCTTATTCTGATTGTACTCATCATCTTTGTCCCCGTCCCCCCCTGGTTGATAGACCTGCTGATAACACTTAATATTTGCATTTCAGCCTTATTGCTAATGGCCGCGCTTTACTTAAGGGATTCACTTCAATTATCGAGTTTTCCTTCAATTTTGCTGATCACCACTATTTTCAGAATGGGGATTTCCATTTCGACAACACGGCAGATTCTACTGCAGCAAAATGCTGGCCATATCGTCGAAGCTTTAGGGAATTATGTCGTGGGAGGGAGTTTAGCTGTCGGCGCCATCGTCTTTCTGATTCTCACCGTGGTAAATTTTATCGTTATCACGCGTGGGGCAGAGCGCGTTGCGGAGGTTGCTGCTCGATTCAGTTTAGATGCAATGCCCGGAAAGCAGCTTTCTATTGATAGTGATTTGCGAGCTAACCTGATAACCAGCGAACAAGCAAAACAGATGCGGTATAACCTGGCTAAAGAGAGCAAGTTATATGGCGCCATGGACGGCGCGATGAAATTTGTTAAAGGAGATGCCATTGCCGGCATTATTATCGTTATCGTCAATATTGTTGGCGGGCTATTTGTTGGTATTGTGCAGCATAACATGGACATGGCAGGGGCGTTGCAACTGTATTCTATTCTTACTATTGGCGATGGGCTGATAGCTCAAATCCCGGCATTGCTTATTTCGCTTACCGCCGGGATTATTATCACCCGAGTTCCAGATGAAGAGAATAAAAAGTTTCTCAGTACGGATATTTTTCAGCAAGTATTGATGCAACCACAGGCTTTAATCACGGCAGCAACCTTCATGCTCTGCTTTGCCTTTATACCTGGAATGCCATCTCTGTTATTTGTTGCCTTTTCTGCATCCACTTTTACCCTTGGTGCTTTTAATATTATGAAAAGTAAACGCATTCCTGCCCCGGTGGTTACGGAGATTGCTCCGCAGGATAATGCATTCGAAGATATTAAAGCGTTTAACGCAACCGTTCCCTATCTTATAACCTTTGCCGCGCTGCAGCAGAACAACGAAAGTGTCGTTCTGCTCATTGGTGAGTTGAGAAAGATGCGCAACACGATTGTCGATCAGTATGGATATATGTTACCGGTTTTTGAGATACGTTTTACGGGAAATGACCAGCCTGACTGCTTCAGATTTTGCGTAAATGAAATTCCGGTACTGACTTTACCTTTTTCTGCCGATCTTGTCGTGGTGGCAAAAGACGATTTGCCGGATACGGTTCGTCAGACGCTTATTGCGGCGGAGAATCATTATCCTGAGGATGATGAAAAAGCCTGGCTAACACGGGAGGTGATTATGCAACAGGCCCCCGACATAGTCTCTGTGCCTGCGCAGACATATATTGTCCGAGCCACTGAACAGACTCTTTTCGAGACATGCTCACAGTTTATCGGACTCCATGAAACCAGCGCTCTGGTGAAATGGCTGGAATTTGAGTCACCGGAACTTGCGCAGGAGCTGCAGCGCAGCGTACCCCTGAACATTATTACTGCCATATTGCACCGCCTGGTCAATGAAAGAGTCTCGTTACGCTCGGTACGACTGATTGTTGAATCCATCATTATGCATGGCTCCGATGAGTATAATGTCGACAAGATCGCCGCAATGGTACGTTTATGTCTTAAGAATATCATTTGCCACCAGTATGCCGTCTCTGGTGTGATCTCCGCATATGTATTTTCGCAGCAGAGCGAGGCGTTGCTGCATGAATATCTTGCAGAGGCAGATGATGTCGTTAGCAGAACCCGTTCTGAACAGCTTTATAATGCCTCAGCAATAATTTTTAAACGCTTTACAGAGCATCACTTGATGAGTGATTATTATGAAAATAAAACTGTATTGTTGGTCGAACATTCACTCCGTTCCCCCTTGTGCTCACTATTATCACAGAATAAATATTTTATTCCGGTGATCTCATACTCGGAAATTCCGCAGAGTATTTCCATTAAGATTATCGATCACATTATTTTATGAATAGTACAGGCAGAAATAAGAATTGTACGAACTACGAGTGTTATCTGGCCATCAATTTAGCGCGGCACTTCCTTTAACCGGAGAACGCTGGAAGATAGGGACGTCTGCAGGCAATCACCTCCAGCTCTCAGACAGCGGAATTCAATGCGAACATGCAATCTTATCCTGCGAGCAGCAGACGTGGAGTATCACCTTTTGTCAGACAGAAAGGCGTGTAGCAGTCTATCCCGGAGAGGCTTTTAACGTCGGCCCTGTGTGGCTCATCGTGTGTGATATCTCAGCCCCCTGGCAAGCGGCCCCCGGGCGCATATTATGGTCAGGGGCGGCTAAAAAAAGGATCGGGTATGCGCTTCCTGTGCTACTGATGTTGGCGACAATGCTCGTTATATGGCCCTTTGAGCCAGAGGGAAAGCTGCCGTCAGACAAGGTAAAACCCGAGCTCACTTTACTGACATCAGACAATATTACTCTCGTACTCAAGAATATGATCAGGGAAAGAGGGTTATCGCGCGAGGTGTTGATAGGGAAAAAAGACCACAAAGTGATTCTCACCGGCGTCCTCCCCCCGCGGGAAATGAATATCGTTGCCCGAATGCTGGATACTTTTACTTCCCGTTACCGCGCTCCTGTGCCTGTTATTAACGAAACGCAAGAGCTTATTAATACGCTGCCATTCCAGATAAAAATGGTCTCCAGAAATACGCCTCCGTATATTGAAACATCTACCGGGAAGATGTTGTTTATTGGTGATGAGTTACAGGGTTATCGGCTTACCGCTATTCAAGAGCATGAAATCGAATTACAGGGCAAAGAAACTGTGAGAATTAAATGGTAGCGAATATGAAAAATAATGATTTTCAGCGCTGGGTCTCCTGGAAACTGAGTTCCGGTATCAGGAAAAAATCCGTTAGCGTACGCGCTAAGGTCAGAGCTATTAAAGGCATGATGATTGAATGTCGGCTACCGTACTCCCGGATAGGCGATTTATGTGAAATTCAAAGCGGGGACAGAAGGTCACTAGCAGAAATTATCAGTTTCAGGAAAGGAACAACCTGGCTTGCCACGCTGGGGGTCGTTGAGGGGATGGGGGAGGCATCATGGGTCGTTCCTTTCTTCGAGCCGCATCGCATTTGCTGCCCGGAAGATCTACCCGGTAGTATTCTTGATGGATTTGGTCGCTCGCTGAGTCACAACCACAGGCAGGCTTTTGTGGTGCCGGGCGAGGACAACGTAGAGGGAATAGCGGTAATGCGATCTCCTGCTTTAGCCGTGACGCGTCCGCGTATTCACCATCCACTACCCACGGGGTTACGGGTTTTTGACGGGCTAATGACGCTCGGCAGAGGGCAGCGATTGGGGGTTTTTGCCGGGGCCGGCTGTGGCAAAACGACCTTACTGGCTGAACTGGCACGAAATGTTGAGTGCGATACTATCATTTTCGGTTTGATCGGCGAGCGGAGCAGGGAAGCTGGCGATTTTATCAATCACGAGCTCGACGAGAAACTTCGTCAGAAAACGGTGCTTATCTGTGCAACGTCCGATAAAAGCAGTATGGAGCGAGTCAGAGCTGCATTTTCTGCCATCGCGATTGCGGAGTTTTATGCCCGCTCAGGTAAGCATGTACTCCTGATCCTGGATTCTCTGACGCGCCTGGCGCGCGCTCAGCGCGAAATCGGCCTTGCTTTGGGAGAACCCATTAATGCCAGCGGGCTTCCCCCCTCTGTGTACACGCTGCTCCCGCGCCTGATCGAGCGGGCTGGTGAGTTTGGTTCTGGCAGTATCACCGGCCTTTATTCTGTGCTAATGGAAAAAGATATGCAGGACGATCCGATTGCGGAAGAGATCAAATCGCTTCTTGATGGACACATCATGCTTTCGCGTTCCCTGGCGGAAGCCGGGCACTATCCGGCCGTGGATACCCTGACCAGCCTGAGTAGAGTCATGCCTCAGGTCGTCGGCAGTCAGCAGCTTAAAGATGCCGCCCGTTTTCGCGAATTACTGGCAATCTGGCAGGAAAATGAAATTTTGATCCGCATGGGGGAATATCAGCAGGGGAGTGATGCAGAAATTGACTGCGCAATTTCTGCAAAACAAGCGTTGAACAGTTTCTTGCAGCAACCCTTAAAACATCCGGCCCCTTTCGACGATACATTAGCCCTTTTGCACTCTCTTGTGCAGCAATACCCGGCGAAGCATGATGAATAACCCTCGTTATATTCTTCAGCGCCTAATCCCGGTGCATCAGCAAAGAATGATGGGTTATGAACATACCCTGAAGGGGTATCAGCAGCAGTTGAACGATCTCATTGAAGATACTGAAGGTGAGCTGCAGAATATTCAGTCGCTAATGTTGGAATATCAGCAGAATGACAGCGCTTTTCAAATCGCGTCACAGCAGCGTGTGATGAGCTTTCATCTACTTATCAGCAAAAGATTGCATCTCAAAAGTCTGGCAGAAGATATTGCGTTGCATAACCAGAGCCTGCGGAATATTAATGCACGAAGAGAGCAGGTCTGCCAACAGATCACAGTGACCAGAGAACAGATTCTTTTCTATAACAAAAAACTTGAAAAGATTAGACAAACCCTCCTTTTAATTAAGGATTAACATGCGACCACTGCTGCTAAAAAGCCTGGCATATGCAGAATATGATCTTCGCCGAAGGGTCGGATGCGGCCAGCGTTACCCTTTCAAGCGTGAGGGCTTGTGCGGTTATATTGAGCTGACATTAGCTGAGGAGATGATATTCCCGGCTCCGGACTGGACATGGTGGCAATATGACAACGGCACTCTGGCGTTGGCCAATTCCGAACCCATTCTTAATGTATTCTCATCTTTTCCGGCATTAATAGATTGTGGTGATTATGGGGACTGGAAAATATATAACCACTACCTCAGCCTGGAGCTTAACGCGCTGTTTGGCAATATTCTGCCCGCAAAAGCCATACCTCTGCCACCCTTCATGACATTGAGGTTGCGTGTTTGCTGGCATGATATCGACATTGTCAGCTTATGTGCATCAGATATAAAGAGCATTGCCGGGTTATTAGATAACATCGGATGGCAACCGGTAAAAAATAATTTCAGAATTCCCGGCATTTTTGTTCCCATCCCGGTGGGGGAGGTGTTGCTGACGTTCAGCCAGCTGTCGGCGCTTCAGCGGAACGATCTGCTGTTGCCTCAGATCAAAAATTTTGCCTGTAACGGTGCCGGTTTTATCCGCGTTGGCCGCGCGATCCTGCGGGGGCAATTTCAGCGACAGCAGAATGCCGCAGTGACGGGTTTTCTCATTGATGAGGTTAATCATATGTCTGATTCTGAGACTAATTATCCAGATGCCGACGGTGCCACTGTTATCGGTGGAAATACTGTCGCGGGCGCAAATCCGGGCCAGTTAGATACTCTTCCCTTAACGCTAACTATTCAGTGCGGCAGTCTGGTTATTCCGTATGCGCACCTGCAGACGATCGCCGCCGGTTCAGTCCTGACGGTCAAAAATAGCAATCCCGGCACCGCAACACTCTGCTACCACGAGCACGTACTGGCAAGCGGTACGCTGGTTACGGTAAATGGTGATTTGGGCTTTTTAATCGGCAGTATTATTTCTCAAATTAAGGAATGAAAAATCCAAAACTTACCTTTTTTCAGTTCACCCATAAATATTACCCTGTCACTTGCGATATTATCGTTACTGCCAACGTTAATGATCGTTAGTACCTCATTTCTAAAGATTGCAATTGTTCTGTTTATTACCAGAAATGCGCTCGGGATCCAGCAAATCCCACCCAACATTGTGCTCTACAGCATTACGCTTGCGGCAACAATGTTTATTATGGCACCGACGTTCAATGATGTGAGCGACAGGTTAAGCCTGATGCCGCTTGATACGCACTCGCTTGAATCGACCAAAAGCACGGCCAGTCATGCGATTGAGCCGGTAAAAAAATTTATGCAATCTCACAGTGATAAAGAGATTGTGCAACAGTTCAGGAGAACTGCAGTGATGCTTTGGCCAGTGAAAATGAAGACAGAGATTAACGATGAAAATATCCTGTTAATTACACCTGCTTTTGTGCTGTCTGAATTACAAAGTGCATTCAAAATAGGCTTTCTTATATATATCCCATTCTTTGTTATTGACCTGGTTATTTCAAATGTGCTGTTAGTGATGGGGATGCAGATGGTTTCACCAATGACGCTGGCTATTCCAATAAAGATTTTGTTATTTATCAGCGTGGATGGATGGGGGCGGTTGCTAAATTCGTTATTCAGTAGCTATATGCAGAGAAATTAGTCATTATGATGCAAATTCTTAAGCAGGGGCTGCTTCTATCACTTATTCTTTCGTCACCATTATTATTAATAACGGTGACGGTCGGGTTAATTGTATCGTTGCTCCAGGCCATCTTGCAGCTTCAGGAACAATCACTGCTGTATACTATAAAGTTGTTCACTATTGCTGTTGTATTTTCATTTTCCGGAAACTGGATTTATGCAAATCTACTGGAGTTTACCAATATGATATTTAGTACGATCGGTCAGCCGGTGATTCGCTGATGGTTGATTCAGTTGGTTTGCTCAACACTATATTACTGGCGGTTTGTTTATCAGTCGCCAGAGTGCTTGCTTTTCTATTGATATGCCCATTTTTCTCATTTCGCCATATAAAAAAGAGACTACAGGTGGCGGTGGCGCTCTCCTTGTGCATGCTGATTGTTCCCGTGATGTACGAGCAACTCGCCAGCAGGACGATTACCGTTATCCAGATGATCCCTATCTTGTTTAAAGAAGTGGTAGCCGGATTTATGCTGGGATTCATTACTGGATTTCCATATTGGTTATTTCAGTGCGTAGGCTCGCTCCTGGATAGCCAAAGTGGCGTAATGATGGGAGGGCAGCTTAACCCTGAGATAGATAATGATTATTCGCCATTTGGGTTCATGTTGAAAGGATTGATGCGCGTAATGGTTATCATCGGCCCCGGCCTCTTTTCGATAACGCAGGTCCTCTGGCACAGCTATGATTTATGGCCAATCCTGGCATGGACGCCTCGCTTTTCAGCGCAAGGATTTATTCTTTTCCTTACACAGATCGGTCATTTTTTCAGCTATGTTATTCTTTACGCCGCGCCGATATTATTTGTACTGATCTTAATTGATTTGGTACTCGGCATCGCTAATATAACCAATCAGCAGCTCCCTGCGACCAGCCTGGCAATTCCGTTTAAATGCCTGGCAGTAGCCTTTCTTTTTCTTTTATCTCACGCCTCGTTTACGCATTTGATGAACACCAGGATCGATCTTTTCGCAGATCTTGCTGATATGATGAATCTGATACTGACGAAATAATATGGCAGAAAAAACAGAGAAACCTACACCTTATAAGCTTAAGAAATCGAAAGAGCAGGGCGATCTTCCCAAAAGCCAGGAATTAGCAAAATTAATTATACTGGCTATGATAATGGGAATTGTTTGTTTTTCATGCACTCAATTTTATGTTTATTTTTCGCAATTATTTGACGTGGTTTTTATTATCACCAAAAAATCTCAACAAATACCGATGGCGGGTTTGCCAGAGCAGGTTATCAGGTCATCAATTCCTTACCTGATCGTTGCTATAACGTGCGTGTTATTGATCAATATGCTGGCATATTGGATTCAGTTTGGTCCTGTCGTAGTGATTAAATCGGTGATGCCAAAATTATCAGCCATCAGTCCAGTGAAAAACCTAAAGTCATTTTTTTCGATGCAAAAATTTTGGCTAATAATTATAACTCTACTTAAATGCCTGCTTCTTCTGATTTTGTTAGTTAAACACATTGAAGCTGACATAAACACTCTGGTTACCTCGGTCATGTCCGCATCCATGCCGGTGCTGGTTTTTGGTTTAAAAAGCATGATGTATTTTATCTGGAAAGCCATTCTGATACTTTCCACCTTCGCGATATTTGACCTTCTAATCCAGAAGAAATTGTATCTTAAAAAACAAAAAATGAGCATGGAGGAGATTAAAAAAGAATATAAGGACAATGACGGAGACCCAATGATTAAGGGAATACGTCGTTCAATGGCGATGAGTCTGTTACAGTCGCCGCCATCGCCACGGCCATCACCTCCCGCTGATAAAGCTAATATGATTCTGGTTAATCCACTTCATTATGCCGTAGCACTTTATTATCAACCAGGCGAAACGCCGCTACCGCTGGTTTTGTATAAAGTTCGAGCCTGGCAGGCTCGTCAGTACTGCACGTTAGCCCAGCAGCAGGGAAAACCAGTTATTCAGAAGGTTTGGCTGACAAGGCGTATATTTTTCACCACTGATGTGGGGGAGTTTATTCCGCTCGAAACCATCAATCAGGTGGCGAAAATATACAGTTCGTTATCACACGCCGGAACGATAAAAAAATGAATATGCCGATATCCATCTGCCCTTATGCGAGATAAATACGATGTTAACTTTATACATGAATTTTAATATCGGCCGGGCGTAATTCATCAAAAGTGATATGGACCTCTTTGAATATTAAGTCAGGTATGCAAAGAGATGTAAGGTTAAATAAATAACAGATTTCACAGGAACGATGAAATCTGTTATTTCTATCAGGTGCTCGTTATTTCTTACTGCATTGAATTGTATTGAACAGCGCTTTTCCTCTCCACATTCCCATTGCTTTGCCTTTGGCCTCGTTCTGACCCCCAGCATATACGGTTACTTTATTCAATTTTTCCCCTTTATAGCTTTTAGCCGAACAGGAATAGTTTGTCGGGTAGGCTGCATACGATGCAAACGAAACCGCCAGGAGCGCAGGAAGCCAGAGTAGATGTTTTATTTTATTCATAACATAAAAACCTTATTTGTAAATTTAAAGGTAAGCGTTCACGTAATGTCAATAATCAATCAACATTCATTTTGAGAGTAACACTACTAAATTCAAAAAAACATATAGCAAAAGATGTTTTTTCCATGATAAATACATTTGATAAATTTCTGCGGCCTTATGAGTTGATGATTTTTTTATGAGCTGGGTGGCGCTATGCCTTATGATGGAAGTATATGGCAGGCTGGATATTAACAACGTTCATACAACAAAAATCAGAGTTATTCTCAGTTAAAAATCGATGTAAAATTAATGTTGCTACTCGTTTTATCTGTTAATTTATCGTTATTGATACGAGTTATTATGATGCGATAATTACTCAACGTTTTCATCATGGTCGATGGCGAAGCTGCATTTTTGGTGGCAATCCTGCTCGCTTTCTGGCGCTTTTCTCCTGGCTCATCAGGGGCCGGCTGCACAGGCGTTGCATTGCTTATTGACACGAAAATATCAGTCAGTTCACGGAGGGAAAACTGAGAATGGAAATTTGTTAGCGGTAAAGGATAGATTCAGCAAAACATATAGTAGTTATCATTTCTGTTACTGTTTTAATTTAATGAAGGAGCTTTATGTGTAGTTTAAGGATTTTTATATTAGGGACATTTCTCTTCATGGTTAGCATTCCTTCTTTTGCCAGTATTATTGGTTATCGGGGTGAGATTATCCATTTTACCGGGGATTACCTTGAAGATAAGAGTGCTTATCAACACTATTCTGACGGTATCCTACTGGTTGATGGTGGTAAGATTTTAAAAGCTGAAAACTATTCCAGTTTTAAAGATATTCATCTTTTGTCTGAATTGGTTGATTATCGTGGGAAAATACTTGTTCCCGGATTTATTGATACGCATGTTCATTATACTCAAATGGAGATGCTGGCTTCTTATGGTAACCAACTGCTGGACTGGCTTAATAAGGATGTGTTTCCTACCGAAATGAAATTTTCCAGCAGTACGCATTCTCAAAAGATAGCGTCATTCTTTCTCGATGAACTGGTTAAAAATGGCACAACAACCGCCCTGGTCTTTGCATCAACATATCCTCAATCGGTCGATGCATTCTTCATGGAGGCACAAAAAAGAAACATGCGGATGATATCGGGCAAAGTCTTGATGGATCGTAATGCGCCAGCAGCCTTACTCGATACACCTGAAAGCGCTTATCGCGATAGCGAAGCGCTGATCAAAAAATGGCATAATAACCGGCGGTTGCAGTATGCTGTCACGCCTCGTTTTGCTCCGACGTCTAGCGAGCAAGAGCTGCGAGTGGCGGGCGATTTACTTGCTAAATACCCTGATTTATATCTCCATACCCATATTGCCGAGAATCAACAAGAGACAGAGGTTGTTAAAAAGCTATTTCCCTACAGCGAAAGCTATCTTGATGTCTACGGCAAGTACGGTTTATTAACCCCCCGCTCTGTATTTGCGCATGCTGTGTACCTGAGTAATGATGATTTTAACTTACTGGCCAGGCATCATTCAGCCGTAGCTTTTTGCCCGATGTCCAATTTGTTCCTTGGAAGTGGTTTATTTAATTATGGTGATGCGGTGAAGAGTAAAGTCAAAATAGGGCTGGGTACCGATATGGGAGGGGGAAACGATCTCTCTATCCTGCGCACGATGAGTGAGGCGTATAAGGTGACCATGATGAGAAAGGCAGGAAGTCAGACGCCGGATAATATTTTACCTGTATCCCCGCTTGAGAACTTGTACCTCGCAACGCTCGGTGGGGCGAAAGCATTGGACCTGGATAATCATATTGGTAGTTTTTTACCTGGTCGGGAAGCCGATTTTATCGTGCTCGATCCGCAATCACGAAGTATTTTAGATCTTAGAGTAGCCGAATCAACGAGCCTCGAAGAGAAACTGTTCGCTTTTGAAATGCTGGGTGATGACCGGACAGTTTTACACACTTATATCATGGGGAAAAAAATGAAATAGCCGTGCCCGCTCGCCCGTACATACTGACTGGCTGAAAAGCCCGGCAGTATGCCCGGTGAATACTGCCGGAGGGCAAAACAATTCGTTAAACGGGAGTATCACCTGAATCACGAAACGTGCGAACCAGACCACATTCGCGGACTCGCTCATTCAGGTGAGTTGGAATGCGTCTGTGACAGTCAGGCAGTGCGATATTCTTACCCGTTCGGGCGAACACGGTGAATTCAATGCATCCTCTATCAACCGCCTGATTTTCGGTGGTCTGCCGTCAAACTGGGGCGCCTACACGCACTCGACCTTATTGGGCCGTGCAATATCAGCCGCCGTAGAATTTATCAGGATTTTATCAGAGTCGTCGTAACACGGTATGTTGTGCCGACCCTTATGGTCTGGCCCTGGCGGGCGTATATGTTAAGTTTTTCTTCACAAATAATGTGAACTTTCTAACGCAATAAGTCTTCATTCAGACAGCATGAGATAGCCACTGTGCCGGTCGACTCTAACCACACATTATACAAGCACGCCAAACCTTGCTGAGACAGAGTAGATCGCCATAAATGCGGCCGTTTACGGACACGCTGATAAATGATTTTTATGGGTTGCGCGATATTCAACCAATACATTACCTTAATTAAAGTATAGGATGCCATTGATTTATAGAGAAAGGAAATAGCTATGAAATATATTCTGAAGGGAATCCTGGCGGGGTTGTTACTGTTCAGCTTTCACGCCGTATCTTCCGTCCTGCCACTGGAAAAGCCGCGGCTCACGATTGCCGTGGGAGGGAAAAGCGTTTTATACAATCTGCCTCTGACAATTGCAGAACGGAAAGGCTATTTTAAAGAGGCAGGTCTACAGGTAGATATTGCGGATTTCGCTGGTGGTGGCAAAGCATTACAGGCTTTGATTGGCGGCAGCGCCGATGTAGTCAGCGGAGCCTATGAACATACAATTACCTTACAGAATAAGAATCAATATATTACCGCATTTATCATGACCGGGCAGGCGCCACAAATTGTGGTAGCGGTGTCACGAAAAACAATGCCGGATTATCATCAAATTAGCGATCTGAAAGGTAAAAAAATCGGGATAAGCGCACCGGGCTCCTCCACTAATATGGTGGCAAATGTGGTGCTTGCCCGGGCGGGATTGAAGCCAGAGGATGTTTCCTTTATTGGTGTTGGCACTACCGCTGCCGCAGTGGATGCCTTGCGCGCCGGGCGTATTGATGCCATTGCCAATACGGAACCGGTTATCTCTCTGCTTGAGAAAAGTAACGACATTATTATTGTTGCTGATACGCGCACAATCGCAGGTACAGAAGCCATTTTTGGTGGGCCCATGCCCGCTGGCTCACTGTACGCTAACGCGTCATTTCTGAAGAACAATCCAGCAACGGTTCAGGCATTAACATCAGCGATGCTGAGAGCATTGCGCTGGCTGAATACCGCTTCTCCTGAAGAGGTTGCTGCTGTGGTACCTGAAAATTATCTTCTCGGAGATCCCTCCCTTTATAAAATGGCTTTTACCAATATTCGCCCAGCTATCTCCCGGGATGGTTTGTTTACGCCAGAAGCGACAAAAACAGCATTACGGGCTCTTTCGACGTTTGATCCGTCTATTCAGTCTGAACGTATCGATCTCTCACGAACATGGACTAATCGTTACGTGATTGAGGCACAGCGCAATGAACAGAAATGACCCGCACAGTGAGACGGCACTGCAGTTGCATGCTGTTTCATATTGTTATGGTCAGTCTCGTTCACAGGGCGAAAGAACGGTACTGGTCGAAACTAACCTGAAGATTTTAGCCGGAGAGTTTGTTTCTGTGGTTGGGCCAACAGGATGCGGAAAATCCACATTGTTGAAGCTTTGCGCTGGCTTGCTCGCACCTTCTTCTGGTCATATTGCGGTATTTGATAAACCGCTGGACGGCATTAATTCACACGCAGGCTATATGTTTCAGGATGAAGTGTTATTGCCCTGGCTGACGGTCCTGGAAAATGTGGTACTGGGATTGGGTTATCGGGGGATGCCGGCGACCCAATCTGATTCACTGGGCAGGGCCTGGTTAGCCCGCGTGGGATTAAGCGTTGTTGCAGATTATTATCCCTCTCAACTGTCCGGAGGCATGCGTAAACGCGTGGCCCTGGCGCAAACCTTGATTCTTGATCCTGACATTATCCTGATGGATGAACCTTTTTCTTCGCTGGATATTCAAACGCGTCAGTTAATGGAAAATGAATTGCTTGCACTCTGGGAAAAAAAACGCAGTGCGGTACTCTTTATAACGCACGATCTGGATGAAGCTATTGCTCTGGCCGACCGGGTTATTGTGCTGTCGTCCGGGCCAGGGACACATCCAATAGGTGAATTTTCGGTCCCTCTATCCCGCCCACGAGATGTAACCGAAATTCGTACCCATCCAGTGTTTATCGGGCTGCATAAGCAGATCTGGGATGTGCTTCGTGATGAAGTACTGAAAAGTTACCAACAGAATTTATCCCATCATGAGTAATAATCATTCTGAAATTAAACCCGCCTTGCTTGTGTTGGGTAAACTGTCTGTATTCTGCAGTGCGCTTGCCGTTTGGGAAGTCGTATCGTGGGATCCACAACTGGCATTTTTCTTTGGCGATCCGCTGCGTGTGGCTATCACTCTCTGGCAATGGTTTACCGAAGGCGAGGGGGTTCTGGACATTGCCTGGGGCGATCGTCTGCTCTATTCGTTGCATTTTCCGGCGCAAATTTATCCTCATCTGATTATTACCCTCGTGGAAACGTTGTTGGCATTTATCATCGGTACGGCGATGGGAATGGCGGCGGGACTTGTTTTAGGGATAAATCCGCTGTTGTCAGAAATTTTTTCACCGTATATCAAGGCATTAAACTCGTTACCGCGCGTGATCCTCGCCCCCATCTTTGCTATGTGGTTTGGACTGGGTATTTGGTCAAAGGTGGCGTTTGCCATCACGCTGGTCTTTTTTGTCGTCTTTTTTAACGTATGGCAGGGGGTTCGTGACGTTAACCCGGTTCTGCGGGACAATGCTCGTATGCTGGGCGCAAATAAACGCCAGCAGCTCATGACTATTTATCTTCCCTCTGCCACATCATGGGTATTCTCAAGTTTGCATATGGCGATTGGCCTGGCCTTCGTCGGTTCAGTTGTAGGGGAGTATCTGGGATCTTATCGGGGGGTTGGCTATTTAATTCTTCAGGCTGAAGGCAGTTTTGATATTAACACCATCCTTGCGGGAACGCTGTTGCTTACCCTGTTTGCTTTGCTATTAGACTCCGGGATTAATATAATCGAGCGCTATGCATTCAAATACCGGCAAGTTAAATAGGATGGCGTGAACAGGCAGCGCGAGCAGAATAACATTCCAGAGTTATGGTGGGGCCAGATCCTCCCCTGGCAGAACGCTAAAAAATAAACAGGGGATCGGCTCTCGGTAGCACAAAGTCATATATATGAAAGACATAGGCTTTTCGTTGCATAAATTTATGATACACGTGAGGGGCCAGAAATGTTATTCGATAAACCTGCTAGCGCCATAATTAACCCTGCGACAGAGTCTGGGTTATTAAGTAATACTTTTATTTTCTTGCTATTATCATTGGCAAAATTAATCCATGCTTGATCCAGTGATGTTGCAGACATGGCGTTGACGAAGGCATATCCTTCATCATCAGGATAATGTACCAGCTTTGAATTGCCGGTAGCCACCTGAGTATAGCTCTCGTTATTGGTCCTGTTTTTGACATAGAAATAATCCGGAGTCGAGAGCCCCGGTTGTTTAAGGTCGATAATACGTGCATGAGATGACTCATGTAATAATATATGGAGTCTTTTCATTCTGGTTGACTCAAAAAAACTATCATGTAATGCAATCTTATTTATCGAAGAGTAGTACGCTGCATCGCTCCCTGCAGGGCCCACTGCAACATCATTAAGAGACATGATGCTGTAATTAGAACTCCTCAACCAGAGCAGTGCGGATTGTAACGAAGTAATATTATTTCTTATCTCTTCCACTAATTTTGAATTAACCTCATGACCTGCAATACCAAAGTGTTCGGCAATGACGTGACGACTTTGCTCATGTAAAGGTAAGCTAATTTGATTCATCGAATTCACCAGGTAATTCTGCATATCTTGCATCGTCAATATTACCTTATTATATTTCGACAGATTTTTTGCTCGTAATTGCACTAAACCATCCGACTCTACAATATACCTGCCTCCTTGTATTGAGATCTCTTGCCCTGCTTTTACAGAGTCTGATTTTGAGCTATTATTTCTCCTGATTAACTCTTTTTTTATGTCTGGTTTTTTGAATGTATTGCCAAGTTTTTTAAGCATATTAGATGTATAGCGGTGTGGCTGAGTTATTAATATTTTCGTTTTCCATGTGCTGTTTTCTTTGTCATATTTAACCGGGTAATCAAGGCCGCTATTTGTTTTTACAACATATGAATCAATGTCAGTGTTATATTCAACCGGGTAAAAGCCGTAGACGCCTTTAATGTAATTATTGCCATCAATGACCGCCAGGCCGGTTTCCGAATCAGGTACGGCTATATCCAGAGGATACTGTTTAGTCGCTGATGATATTATTCTATGTTCCCAATCAATTCGTGTCTTTGCAGTATCTAATTTACCCTTTCTCCTTTGGTTAACCACCTGCCATTCATCATTTTTGCCAATAACCCGTTCGACTGGCACAGAATAGCCAGCATCATGGCTAACAATAAATGCATTATCAGGAATCCCTTGAGAAAATTCTATTGGGTAAAAGCGACCGTCTAATTTTATATGATTCTGTGAATCCAGCGACTTATAAATCCCATTTCCCTGATTGACAAACATTCTTTGAGGAACGCTATCATATTCCTCGAGTGGGACTTTCCATTCTCTTTCTTCCGCTGCCCCCTTTTTTTTATACCATTTTAACGGTAGTTCATGTGCCACTCCTCGTTGGTCTATAACGGTTTGTGTGGTTGTAAGTTGTTTACCGGACATGAATGCGTGTTGAGGGGGGGCGCTATAGTTCACCGAAAATGAATCATGTTTAGCAAGCGACTTTAGTGCATTTATATCATTTAATAAATCCATCAAGTCTTCGGTATTTAGTGGCTGACCCGGGCGAGATACCAATGCAGAAAATTTAAAAGGGATGCGCGAAGCACTGACTTGAGGGGATATGGCCGTTAAGCTATCAATGGCTCCGCCAATGCTCAGTAAAATATTTCTGATTTGAGGATCCACGCTGTTGTTGCTAATCATTTCGTGGATATCGATACTTATTTTCATTAAGGAAGTAAAGGGGGATGCGCCACCCGCGCCTATACTGCTTAATGTATCACGCCATGATTCATATTTTTTCAGGACAATATTGGGGAGTTTAGTAATTTTTACCTCATCATTCCCTTTTGACGGTTTTTCTGGAGATGAGTTGTATTTCCATTTAGGTGGTAGCGTTCTTTTCATTCTGCTATCACCCTCTGTGGAGGAGGGAGTAGTATCCAGGGACTGAGATAAAGCCGATTGCGGTTTTACAGCGTGAATGTTAGTCATAATGTAACTATTTTATCTATTAGTAAAATGAGAGCTGTGTATCGAGAAGATCCCCGCCGTGAACGGCGGGGATTAAATATTGATATTCTACAATTTCTTTTTTACCCAAACGAAACTTGCCTGCTGCTACGCTGATTATTCGGGGAGGATGGTGCTTCCTGCGTTTCCTTTTGGTTGCTGGTCTTGTTGTATTGTTCCAACGCCGCTAATCCGAGGTTGTATCGTGCGGCCATTGTTCCCGAGTGTCCGCGTAACATACCAAAATCTAATCCTGACATATATTTCTCCAGTTAACATGATGGATACCCTACGAGTGTAGTGGTATGGGGTGAATGACGATTATTAATAGCGAGGACTGCATCATTATATGTTTTAAAATTATTGTGTTTAGGTGTTTAAGAACTGCACTGCCATAAAACCTTGCCGCGTCGGGTTGTGGGAGCGTCACGATCAATATATTGCTCCAAAAATGACGGCGGTTGGGACTTAACGAATTTCTTAAAGTTATCGATATGATTTAATAAATCACTTTCGGCTTTTAAATATGTGTGAAGATATTTTTCTCGCAAATGCCGTAAGTTGGGGTTTTTAGTATCGAGCTGTGCAAGTTTCTTATAGTTTTCTTTTGCTGACAGATAGATACTTTGCAACTGTACTCGCTCAGCATAATTATCCTGAGCTACACTGTGCCGATACGCCAACTCCACCGGTCCATCGGCTTGATCAAGATAATACCCGTAGTCGCGGAAATACTCTTTAGGAGCCTGATTATTGATTAAATGATTAAGATCCAGACTTTTATTCTCAATGATACTCCACTGGTTTTTTAACAATGAAAGATTGCTGATTAGGTGAGACAGTGGGGCTGAATAGAATCCTTTATCAATCTCTACTTGTTGTACGAAATCTCTAAATTTACTCAGTGAGTTAATGGTCTCGGTGAGTTCTGTATTGAGATATTGACTGCCGTTTGAAAGTAATTCTTTTATCTTTTTGGCATCAATCGAGAATGGCTCAAACTGCCGAATCTGAAGTCTTTTATTCATTAACTTAACTAACTGGCAGTTAACCTTAATCCGTTTTGTTAGCAACGATCTTTTTTTATTTTTATCAACTTCGGATTCTATTTGCTTCGAAAGATTATCAGCCTCATTTTGCAATGAATCTATATGGGTATTGTATTGTGTCATGATGTTTTTAATAAACACATCTTGTGATTTAATGCTGTAGCACTGTGCTGTATCCAGCCATTTACTAAATTTATATACTGTATCTCTTATATTTGACATCCCCCCTTTCCAATTGTTGGTAGTGTTAACTATGTTTTTATTCAAACTTTCGCGGATATGTGTGGCTGAACTTTTTATGTTGTTTATTGAATCTGCTGGGTTTCTATTGGAATAGATATCAGGCATGATTGTTGGCATATGTTCTCCTCAGGGCTGGTGCTAATTTGGGCCGCTATTATTATCATAACTACCGTTACTATTTTTTCGAATAAACAGGGGAGATATAATTTTAGTACTGTTTTAAAGAATAGTGTTCCAGCCAAGGATATGAATACCGCGATAAAATATGATTTAGATCAATTTTCTCTTTTAGCGCCGATAAATAAAGCCAACTATGGTTTGGATAACCGTCAAATGGTTCTATTGCAACTACTGGCGTGGGCAAGTTTTCATCTCCACGCTTATACCTTAAAAAACTGCTCGCCAGAGGCATCCGGCTTGAGAATGGACACCGTTGCCCGACCTTTGCGAAGGCTGCGTCTTTTATCCAGAGAGCGGCTTCATCGATTCAACTCTCAGTGGGGCGTGATGACCCGTTTCAGCGTGCCATGCCCGCATAATGTCGCTCTGATGCTTAATCTGCCTGTGTCTGTCATTTTTTTTGATAAAGAATGTGATGCTGTAATGTGACTGACGCAGCGCCGTATGTGCTGGTGGAGATGATCTCAGTGAGGAGCACGATGGATGTGTGTTTCAGCTCTGGCTAAGCGCGTCGGGCTGTAAGCATAAACACTATTTCTGGGATATCCAGTGCCAGAAAGTATAAATGTTATTATTTTGTTGTCTGTTTTATGTGACTAAAGCCGTCCCGAGTCCGGCCAGTTGGGCACATTTAAATAATTCAAAATCATTCGCAGCACCTAATTTATTCATGGCACTTTTCTTTTGGCTACTGATCGTCTGCTTGGTCCGGTTGAGTAATTTGCTGATGCCACTGACAGTCATTCCACTGAGCAAAAGACGAACAACCTCTATTTCACGCTGCGTCAATGCAGTGCACATTTTGACAGTTGTTGATGTCGCTCGTAAGGAGCGATTTAATATATTTAACAGTTCATTTAGCATAACATTTTTAGTGAGGACTTTAACGCCGTAGCCCCTTAGTAATTCATGCAAACCTGTATTCGTAATCATTGTCACTACAACGATCAAACTGTGTGGATGGTCCCTTACAAGCTTTCGTACCATTGTCAATCCGTCCGGGAATTGGGTGCTTGGCATACATAAATCCGTAATGATGATATCAACGGGTGAGCAGGCCAACTTGCTCATCATATCATCTGAACTCATTGATTCATGCACAATATGATAAATATCCTTCCTTTGATTTAACAATGTCTTCATCCCCAGTAAACATATTGGGTGATCGTCTGCTATTAGTACTGTTCTTGACATAACATCATCCAAACTAAAACACTAACAATACCAAGTATTACCTGAGTCTTGTATTAAGAACATTCACATCAGGGTGCTGCGAGACATATCTGCAAAAAATAAAGACAGTTCTTATCTGGCTTGTTCAAAAAATAGTGAAGTCAGTTTGAGCCCGGAGGCTGTCGGTGAGCTTAATCTTGGGTGGAAAGGGGGGGGGATAAACCGTCCTGCTTTAATGTGTGTTTAGTTAGAACAGTAAAAATGATTTTCTAAAATATAGCTTATAGTGCATGTGATAAATTTTCGGAATAAGCCAGGCTAACATAAAATGTTAAAGACCACCCGCAAATCGCAGTCATCTTAATCCATTAAAATCTTCGGTAGCAGCAATATTGCTTGTCGCCTGGATGATAACTGAGTGGATTTCCTTAGTGGTAACGTAGTCTTCGCCGTATTTACATTTTATCTGGCTATAAAGTAGTTGACGCCTGGCCCATGAGATTCCGTACCGCAGATAAAATCGTGTGTAACCCGGATGACGATAGTTTTGGTAAAGGCTGGTCTGCGTTAGTGAATGAGGGACTGGCCTTTTACTTGTGTCAGCCCTGAGCCAGCACTGAATTTGTGAAGGCTGTCTGGAAAATTCTACTTTCTTTGGAAGAATTTCTTAACGCTAAATTTAAAAAGCGGTGTTAAGATTATTGTCAAGATAAAGAACGTAAGTGCTTTTATCGCCACCCTCTAAATTGGGCCTTACCCTCCATAAGGCAAGTACGGAGCTGCTCCTACCAGGTCCGTCGAGTCCAGCCGTGCAGGACTTTAAATAACGATAACGGTGACTGTGGGGAAGTAGTCCCACACCTCTAAAGCTCTCGTTACTGAGGGCGCGTATATTGTGCGAGTACAGCTTGCCATATTCCGTTTTCTTTCACATAAATGCGCGTGTAAGCGAATACCCCACTTACATCACGCTCTCCACGATGCCCTTTGTTGATGGTCAGTCCTGTCACAACAGCCGTATTGCCATAAACGCGAATGCGCATATCTTTATGCTCCATGCTGGTGTATTTGAATTTCCCCGCAAATACGTCGGATAATACCTGCTTGCGAGTAGTGAAATGACCCTCGTTATTTATTGCATAATAATCCGTGGCGTGCAGCCCCTCCAGAGTTTTGTAGTCGCTCATTACCCAAGCCACCCGCCAGTCGTGCTCCCGCTTTGCGACTGCTGCTTCATCTTCGTTGCCCGCTTGCGCATTTTCTACCGTTAGCATAAGTATAAAAAAAATGGCTGAAAGTGCTTTACTAAAATTTCGCATAACCGTTTCCTTTTTTTGAATTAATAATATGAATGAAATAAACCTGCTTCTATGCACAGTGCAACCCTCCTGAAATGCCAGGGTCCTGATTTTTTCCGTGCTCGAAGATATTCAGCGCACGCGCTTTAGATACCTTAAGGCAGCCTCGAAGGGAAGTGTTTCACGAAAAACTCACGCATTTATCATGCCTGAATCGTTAAAAATAAAGGCGCAAATGGTTGGTAAGTCATACCTCATGATTCATTCAATTACAGCGACAGAGAGGGGAATTACCTGGTAGTGGAGCGACAGGATATAATTATTGGTGGGATATAAAAAAATCCCCTTGGGACACACAAGGGGAGGATAAATAACAAGGATATTATTATATTATGGGGTGATTATGTTTTGTCTCAGCACTGAAAAGTTTAGCGAATAAGGGCGCCAGGAAAAAAGTCCTTTTGATGGTCATCATTCGTGCTTTACAGAGAAAGTCCTTACCGCATGAGTCAACATTTTTCTGCCGAATTGGAATATACCCCAGGGGGCAACAAGACCCATCGCGATCATACTCTATGTCGGTCTCTCCGCGGCAATCATTGTTATTGGATGGCAGATGATGTTTTTTCATGGCTCATCTTGTTTGTAACAGATTATCCATGCATGAAACTCTGATGAAGAAATTGAGATAAATATGAAGGTTTCCTCATGGGCCTTTACAGGCATCAGCGCACTCACTAGAGTGAGTTTCGTTAAAGGCAGGCTGCGTAAGCATTTTGCTTTGACGTTTTTATATCCCCAATTTGGCTTTCAAATGATGATAGCCTCACTTCGGATCACTCCAACTTCGCCCTTGAAATACAGGGCTTTTTTTATTGATGCTGCGGTGCCAAATTTTTCTCAATATTGAGGTTAAATCAATAATGCTCTTGTGCGAGGATAATCATATTTTTTAATGACAATGTTTTGTGGACAATTCTTTTACTCTAGCGCTATTACCTCATATTCCCCGCTCAGTATCAGTTTACAAAGAATTTTATAGCCATCATTATCAAACCCATCCGGTGGCTGACGGCGGTTTTGGGCTTCATCAAGCCGTTGTACAGAGCCAAGGTAAAACCAGTGGTCGATAAGATGATACTGGGTCATCTCCGGGCTGCGTTCAACAATGGCGACGGCATTTTTCCACGGCCAGCAAATCAGGCGCACCCGCTCAAGGGCGGCGACCAGGCGGGCATGATGTTCGGTCTGACTCTCTTTGCCACAGCATGCCCCGGCGCAGCGTTTAAGCGCCGAGCGAAAACAGGCTCGCCCTTTGCTCAATGATTCCAGGCCCAGCAGGCCATAACAGAGCCGATATTCGTCTGCCAGGCCCTGCAGCGTTTGCAGCGCGGCGCGGCGATTGGCATACAGCCCGTAAAGACCTGGCTGGCTTGAGAAATCGACGTCTCTGGCGTACACCACCTGCGGCGTTTCGCCCTGTAGATAAAGGGAGCAAAGCTGGCGGTTACGGCGAAGGCGCTTGTTAAACAGGGGCTGCTGCTCTTTGATCATTTGCGCTTCGAGCAGCAAGGCACCCAGCTCGCCGGCGGTACGCTTGAAAGTAATGCGGCGCGACTGGCGCAAGAGAGCCGCTTCGTCAGGGGTTCGAAAGTGGGACATGACCCGTGTACGGATATTAATGCTTTTCCCGATATACAGCGGCATGACGTCGCTTTCACCGTGAAAAACGTAGACGCCTGGCCCTTTGGGTAGCCCTTCAAGCCACGGGCGGAGATGCTCCGGATATTCATAGACCGCCGCGCCTTCAAACTCCAGCCGCGACACGTTTGCACGCCTTACCACATCTGACTCCTGAGTACTGGTTATTTGGCCAGTATAGCAACCCATGATGTGGAGAGGAAATCGCCGTTAGCCGTAGCGGCGCGTGGCAAGCCAGCAAAGAAGGGAGCCGCCTACCACCATCAGTACGCCCTGCCAGAAAGCAAAGCCCGGATGCAGGCCCAACCATAGCGTGGCGAGCAGAGCCGATAACACCGGCGTGAAGTAGGAGGCCGTGGCAAGCATCGTCATGTTTCCCCGCTGAATGCCAAAGTTCCATGCCGAATAGGCAACGGCGGTCGATATCCCCATAAACAACAGCTGCGCGGTGCCGGACAGGGTGAAGTGCATCTCGGCCTGTTCTACGAAGGCGAACTTGATCCACAGTACTAAAGCGGTGGCGCAGAAGAACAGGCTGACGCCGCTTTTGCCCTCGCTCCAGCGCCGCGTCAGGTTGCAGTAAAGCGCCCAGATAATGGCGGCAGCAAAGGCCAGACCGTAGGCCAGAGGGTTATCGAGAATGTTGTGCCACATCACGAGCGGGGACCAGTCGCCGTCGCCTTTCATCACCTGCACAATCCCCGCAAGGGAAAGCGCGAGACCCGGCCACAGCCACAGATTGCTGCGCTGGCCGTTTATAAACAGGGCGAAAAAGACCGTCAGGCAGGGCCAGAGATAATTAATTATCCCCAGCTCGAGTGACTGAGCACGGGTATGCGCGAAGCCAATAGAAAGCGCGAGGCTTATCTCATAGCTGACAAAAAGCAACCCGCCGACCCAAAGATAGCGAGGAGGGAGTTCACCTATTTTGGGCAGTCCACGGGCGATGCAAAGACACAGTGAGCTGACGGTATAGAGCAGCGCAGCACCGCCTACCGGACCAAAGTGTTCGCTGATACTGCGCAGCAGGCCTACGGAGGTGCTCCAGAGAAGGATAGCGACCAAACCGGTAAGCGTTGCGCGTTGCGAGGAGGTGTTCATATGCATCCTGTAAAAAGGGCGGCAAGCGCCGCCCTGAAGTATTGTTTATCTGAAGCGATTTACGACTATTTTTTCCAGAAATCATCAAACACGGTAATTGGCGGCCGGCGCTTGTGTTCCGTCTTCAGATACCAGCCTTCGATGATTTTTGCGGTTTCGGCCGGAACGGTTTTTCCTTCCAGATAATCGTCTATTTGCACGTAGGTTACGCCCAGGGCCGCTTCATCCGGCAGAGAAGGGCGATCGTCTTCGAGATCGGCTGTAGGAGCTTTCAGGTACAAATGTTCCGGGCAGCCGAGCGTTTTCAGCAGCAGTTTGCCCTGCCGTTTGTTGAGGCGGAAAATAGGGTTAATATCGGTGCCGCCATCGCCGTATTTGGTGAAGAAGCCGGTGACGGCTTCGGCCGCATGGTCGGTGCCAACCACCACGCCTTTGGTCATCCCGGCGATGCTGTACTGCGCCTTCATGCGCTCGCGGGCCTTTTCATTGCCGCGAACAAAATCGCTGAGTTCGATACCCGCTTCACGCAGAGCCTGCTCGCTGGCAAGTACAGCGCCCTTGATGTTCACCGTTAACACGCGATCAGGCTGGATAAACGTGATGGCATCCTGGCAGTCTTGCTCATCAGCCTGCACGCCAAACGGCAGACGGACCGCGATAAACTGATAGCTTTCATCGCCGCTTTCTTCACGCAGTTCACCGATGGCTAACTGGCACAGTTTGCCCGTCAGGGTCGAGTCCTGGCCGCCGCTTATTCCCAGTACCAGGGACTTAATAAACGGGTAAGTTTTAAGATACGCTTTGAGAAAATCGATGCTAACGCGGATCTCCTGGGCGGCGTCAACCTGTGGCTTAACGCCCAGTGCCTGAATAATCTCTTGTTGCAGAGCCATTTAACCTCTCCAATAACCATGTACCTGCAACACGCAGGCGGCAAAATTTGACTGCCTTAAAACTTACCCTGTTGCGCTTTAAACGACAAGGCACAAAGGGTTACAGAGCCTACGGGCGGCGACTTTTCCCACAAACCAGTCTTTAATCTTATGGATACTCTCTTTGTCCGAATTTCAACTCATTCAGGGTAACAAGTTGAAAAATGTTCTTTTATATTCCAGGCTTGTTTAACACGCAGGATCAACACGTTGATTGATGAGGACTATTATGAATAATAAATTTGCAGGCTTTTTAGGCGCGGCAGCGGTAATGACTATGCTGGCAGGCTGTACGGCTTACGATCGTACCAAAGACCTGGTGACTGAACCGGTAGTGAAAGATGTGAAAAAAGGCATGACGCGTGCGCAGGTTCAGCAGATCGCCGGTAAACCTTCTTCAGAAGTGACCATGATTCACGCGAAGGGGACCTGCCAGACCTATATTCTTGGCCAGCGTAACGGTAAAGCTGAAACCTATTTTGTTGCGCTGGACGATGCGGGCCGCGTGATGAACTCCGGCTATCAAAGTTGTGCTGAATACGATACGGATCCACAGGCACCGAAAGCCTAAGGATCGGTACACTGTAAGGCCTGGCCGCAGTTTTCTGCCGCCGGGCTTTTTTTACCCCGCGGAAACTGGTTGAGAAGGGGCGACGAATGCGGGGTAAATCCGTTATCATGGTGATGTTGTTCACTAATCCAGTTTAAATCCCGTTGCCTATGAAACCACTACGTCAACCTAACACCCGTCCGATCATTACCTACACGCCTCGCGTGGAGCCAGCGCCGCCGGCACAAGCATGGCGCGTGGATGGGTTTAAAGATGTCTACCTTCTGCGCGGGCAGTATGTGGCGTTTGTCTTATTGGGCGATGCCTTCCGCCAGTCCCCGCCGTTTACGTTACCGGAGTCGGCACAGCGCTGGGCAAAGCAGGTGCGTCAGGAAAACGAAGTATAAAAAAAGGCCGCGAGTTATAGCGGCCTTCCGATCCAGACGAAATTGATTGTTTTTAACAGATGTGATTTCGCGCGAATAAAAACAATGAATGATGTTTTCTGGTCTGGCCCAAACAATCGAAAATCCCATTTTTCGGTTGTTTGACACAAATCAAGGCCGCGAGTTATAGCGGCCTTTTTGTTTCTTAAAGCAGATTAACGATGGGCTAATTCCACTTCATCGTCGCTGTTCAGAATCTCTTTATCCGTTTGTTTCATCAGCTGACTGGTGATGGTACCGGCTGTCATGGAACCGCTTACGTTCAGGGCAGTACGGCCCATATCAATCAGCGGTTCAACGGAAATCAGCAGCGCCACCAGCGTAACTGGCAGCCCCATGGCTGGCAGCACGATCAGCGCGGCGAAGGTTGCCCCACCGCCCACACCGGCAACGCCTGCGGAGCTGACGGTAACAATGCCAACAAGCGTAGCAATCCAGACCGGATCCAGCGGGTTGATGCCTACGGTTGGAGCCACCATCACCGCCAGCATCGCCGGATAGAGACCGGCACAGCCGTTTTGACCGATAGTTGCGCCGAAGGACGCGGAGAAGCTGGCGATGGACTCCGGGACGCCAAGACGACGCGTCTGTGCTTCTACGTTCAGCGGGATGCTTGCAGCGCTGGAGCGGCTGGTAAAGGCAAAGGTCAGCACCGGCCAGACTTTACGGAAGTATTTCACCGGGCTTACGCCGTTGAACGCCAGCAGAACCGCATGGACGCCAAACATTATTGCCAGACCAAGATAGGACGCGACGACGAAGCTGCCCAGTTTAATAATGTCCTGAAGGTTTGAGCCTGCAACCACTTTGGTCATCAGCGCCAGCACGCCATAAGGCGTCAGCTGCATTACCAGACGAACCAGCTTCATCACCCAGCTTTGCAGTGTGTCGATAGCGACCAACACGCGCTCGCCTTTCGGTGCGTCATCTTTTAGCAACTTCAGTGCCGCCACGCCCAGGAAGGCTGCGAAGATAACGACGCTGATAATAGACGTTGGGTTCGCCCCGGTGAGATCGGCAAACGGGTTTTTAGGCACGAAGGAGAGGATCAGCTGCGGTACGGTCAGGTCGGCAACCTTGCCAATATAGCTCGACTGAATAGCGGCCAGACGTGCATTCTCGGCATTGCCCTGCACCAAACCTTCAGCGGTGAGGCCGAACAGGTTAGTGACCAGCACCCCGACCAGCGCGGCAATCAGCGTAGTAAACAGCAGCGTGCCGATGGACAGAATACTGATTTTCCCCAGCGAAGAGGCGTTATGCAGTTTGGCCACGGCGCTCAGAATAGACGCGAAGACCAGCGGCATAACGATCATCTGCAGCAATTGTACGTAGCCATTTCCGACCACATTAAACCACTGAATGGAATCTTTCAGCACCGCGCTGTCGGAACCATAGATCGTGTGTAACGCCAGGCCGAAAATCACGCCCAGCACCAGACCCGCCAGAACTTTTTTGGCGAGGCTCCATTGTTTATGGCGAGTTTGCGCCAGCAGCAATAGCAATACGACGAACACCACAATGTTCGCTACCAGTGGAAAATTCATCCCCATATCTCCTGATTTATTGTCACTCGGCAGCGCGTAGGCTGCCGTTATGTTGCAAAGCGTAACAGATGCTGAGCTGCGCACTTATATTCAAAAGGAATTGATTATTACCAAATGAATTATTCAGGCGAATTAATGCTCAGATTGGTGATTTAGCAGGCTATTGAAGGTGTTTTGCAGAGAATTGATTGCCTGCGACGACCAGCGGACTGCACTGTTTTCGGGCAGGCTTTGGGGCATCCATACCGCCAGGCCGAACAGCGCCATGCACAATGCGCGTTCCAGCTGGTTTCCTTTTTGCGGTCTGACGACGGGAAAGCGGAAGCGCCAGCGGCATGGCCAGAGCAGTGGAACGCCCGCTGGCGTCAGCATATCGGCGAGAATATGGCTTAAATAGCCTAAAACCATACCCTGTAATGCATCTGCCGGGATCACCCAGCTTTCCGGCACCTTAAGGTAAAACAGCGCCAGCCCGGCAAATACCGCAAACAGGCTATGGGTGAACCCCCTGTGTCCGCACATTCGTGCCACGGGCTTTGAAATCCAGCTTAGCCGCTGGCCCAGGAAAGATTTTGGGTGGTCAATGTCAGGCAGCAGGCAGGTCAGAATGGCGGACGGCACAATATGCCACCAGTCTCCCTGGGCGAGGACGGGCGTAAGCTCGGCGTTTTTGGCAAAAACTGCGCAGGCAATAGAAAAGAGCAGGTGGCCTTCCGCCGTCATGATACAACCCGAATGAAGAAAACTGTCGATTCATCCAGTATAGGGTTTTTGTACAGTATTCGGAAGCGGTGACGGTGTAACATTTTGTCAGTAAAGGGGGCGGCCTGAACCGCCCGATGGCTTAACCTTTAAGGTTTGCCTCGCTAAGCTCAACCAGCGAATGAAGTTTGGCGTCCGCCAGGCACCAGCGCGGGTCGGTGAAATTCTCTTCGGCAGGAACGACAATTGAGCGCATACGCGCCGCTTTGGTTGCAATCATGCCGTTAACGGAGTCTTCCAGCGTTACGCAGGCCAGTGGGTCCACGCCTAATTTTGCCGCTGCATCCAGGTAGACCTGAGGATGCGGTTTGCTGTAGGGCAGGTGTTCGGCGGAGGCGATAGCGTCGAAATACTGACGAAGACTGAACATCTCAAGCACTTTTTCCAGCATATGCAGCGGAGAAGCTGAAGCCAGCCCAACTTTCAGGCCAAGTGCTTTGCAACGTTTCACCGCGTCGACCACGCCCGGCAGCAGCGGACGCTGTTCTTCGACCAGTGAAATCGCACGTTCAATGACGCGCGCAGTGACCTCCTCGCATGACGGGCCGTTCCAGGGCTGGCGGGCATACCACAGCGCAACAACCAGGTCGATGCGTAGCCCCAGCGTGTCCGGCAGCTCATGGCGACGGGAAATGTCGACCCCAATACTTTGCAGGATATCCAGCTCCGCACGATCCCAAAGCGGCTCTGAATCAATTAATAGTCCATCCATATCAAAAATTGCCGCGAGGATCTGACGCGTTTCGGCCATAAAATGACTCCTTTCTGTTCGTCTACAAGAAATGTTTGTGTATCTTTAGCCGGAAACCATACCTGAAACCACCGCTTTTGCGAATTTAGCCTGCAAAGCTCAGGCTAAATGGCGATATACAGGGTAGACTTTGTACGTATAACGTTACGTCCTAAAAAGGGGAGTGCATGACGTATCAACAAGCTGGACGCATTGCGATTCTGAAACGCGTTGCGGGATGGGTGATTTTTATTCCGGCACTGCTTTCTACCGTCATTTCGGTTCTGAAGTTTATGTATCAGCACAGTGAAAAACAGCCCGGTATTGATGCCGTGATACTGGATTTTGCCCATGTGATGATAGAGATGATGCGCTTTAATACGCCGTTCCTGAATTTGTTCTGGTACAACTCGCCGCAGCCGGATTTTCACGGCCAGGCAAATATCTTGTTTTGGCTTATTTTCGCATTAATTTTCATTGGGCTGGCGCTGCAGGACTCCGGTGCGCGCATGAGCCGCCAGGCAAAATTCTTGCGGGAAGGGGTTCAGGATCAGCTGATTCTTGAGCAGGCAAAAGGGCCGGAAGGGCTCAGTAAAGCGCAGCTCGACGCTAAGGTTATTGTTCCTCACCACACCATTTTACTGCAGATTTTCCCACTCTATATCCTGCCGGTGATTGTCATCGTCGCGGGTTATTTCTTCTTTAAGCTGCTCGGCTTTTTATAAGACGATGAGCCACTCCATGCAGGAGTGGCCTTTCTCAGGCGGCTAACACCCGTTCCAGCGCTTTTTGCGCCGTGACCAGATGCTGGCCGCCGAACAGAATAGCCCGGTTAAGCAGCGTATAAAGTTGGTAGAGGGGTTGGCGATCAAGGAAGCCTGAAGGCAGCGGTGAAACGGACTGGTAACCGTCATAGATTTGCGGCGGTTGATCGCCGTGTAGCGGCAGCATAGCCAGATCGCATTCGCGGTCGCCCCAGTAGCAGGCCGGGTCGTAAATAAACGGCCCGTCAGGACCAAGCGCACAATTGCCTGACCAGAGATCGCCGTGCAGCAAAGAAGGCTGCGGCTGATGGGCGGCCAGCGCTTGCTGAACGACATCAACAATCAGATCGATATCGCCATAGTCGATACCTTTTTCCGCCGCCATTTCTAGCTGCCAGCCAATCCGCTGTTCGGCAAAAAAGGTTGACCAGCGGCGCTGCCAGGCATTCGGCTGCGGGGTGGTGGAGAGATCGTTGTCAAAATCGAGCCCAAACTGTGGTTGGTCACTCCATTGGTGAAGCCTGGCTAACTGCTGGCCGAGAAGAAAAGCATTATGGGCATCGAGCGGTTTAGAGGGCAGGTATTCCAGCAGTAGAAAACTGTAATCTCTGTCGCTGCCCAGCCCCCAGACTTTAGGCACTCTCACCGTGTTACTGCGCGAGAGCAGTTCTAACTGGTCGGCTTCGGCCGTGAAGATGGGCTGCATTTCGCGCTCATCACACTTAACGAAAATCTCATGGCCGCCATAGCGAATATGCCAGGCCGCATGGATTTCGCCGCCGGGTAGCTCGGTGCGTTGCTCGATTTCCGCTTCACCCAACTGCTCATTTAACAAATGACGGATGGCTTGCCACATGACTTTTCTCCCCAGGTTTGCTGGTAGACACTACAATCAATAGCTTATCGCCGTTTGCCGGGCAAAAACACGCGCTACCGCACAACCCCGGCCGGTACTTACTTTTGTTTTTGCCATGCTTCCCAGCGGGTGACGACGACCTGAGGCTCATTCCCCAGTGCCACGCTGCTCAGCCCTTTGGCCAGCGCCTCTACCTCTTGCTGACTCAGCGTACTTGTCAGCCCAAAGCTGCCTGGCCCCAGCTCATGGATCTTGCCGTCATCATCGGTGAGGGTAAGCGAGAAGCCGCCGCGGGTTAACTGATTATTCAGCTCATTGATTTCGGTCAGGCTCTGCTCTTTCAACTGCACCGTTATCACATAGCGGTTAATATCGCTCATAGTCACCCCATTGTTATCCTGAAGGTTTTAGCATAGTTCATGCTGCCGGAATGGCGATATTTACGCCATGCGGCAGCCCGCTTATTCTGAAACGAACCGTTAGCTCTGCAGCCAGCGATAAATTTTCTGCGTATTCTCAAACGAACAGAGGCGAGTGCCTTTATTCAGCGTAGCCGCGCTACCGGCCGCAACGCCATAGCGAACGATATCCCGCAGCGGTGCGTTTTCTGCGAGCTTGAGAGTCATGGCGCCCACCATGCTGTCACCGGCGCCGACCGTACTCTGGCTTTTCACCGGCGGCGGAACAACATGCACACACTCATTTGCATCCACCGCCAGCGCACCCTGTGGCCCCAGTGAAACCACGACGCGTTTTGCCTGGCCGCTGTTGACCAGCTGCTGCGCGGCGATACGTACGTCGTCCGGCTGCGTAAGTTCGCGCTGCACTAGCGTACTAAGCTCTTTTTGATTTGGTTTCACCAGTTCAATGTTGCCCAATGCCAGCGTAGCTTCGAGTGCCTTGCCGGAGCTGTCGACGATGCAGCGAATACCTTTTTCCTGTGCAGCTTTGACCAGCAGGCAGAGCTTTTTAACCTCAACGCCAGGCGGCAGACTCCCGCTGATCACAAGGATGTCGCCGCTGCTGAGTGCCAGGGCTTTTTGCGCCAGCGGGTGGAACTCATCATCCGACAGCGCCGCTCCGGGCATAACAAATCGGTACTGTTCGCCAGTAGATTCGGTGTGGACGTGCAGGTTTTGGCGGGTCCAGTCCTCCGCCTGAACCGTCTCGACCGCCACGTGTTCTTCAAGCAGTAACGCGCGAAGGTGCTGACCCGTTGCTCCGCCGATCGGGAAGATGGCCGTGGCGTGCCCGCCCAGATGCACTATTGCTCTGGCGACATTTATCCCGCCGCCACCGGGTTCAAATACGGGTGAGCTACAGCGAAGTTTCCCTTCCGGATAAATCTGTTCCGTGACGGTAGCGCTGTCCAGGGAAGGGGCGAGGGTGAGTGTATAGATAGCTGTCATGTCTCCTCCTTTTTTAGCCGTTGTCCTAAAGCGTAGCACCGAAGCGGTGACTGAAATGTTAATTAAAATCATGATTTATCAAATGATTACCCTAAAACCACAAGCTCCGTATCCTTATGAAAATAAAGATGTTTTAAGAGCGTTCTTATTCAAAAAATGAAACAAGAATCCATTGCTATGTTATTCGGGAGTTTTTATAATTTGTAACCTTTCCGGGACGATTTAGATTTGATCCCGAGGAAAGATTCCGGAACCTTGATGGTTTCTTTTTTGTGTTGTGCGGATTAATAAATGAAGCTTTTAAAGACAGTACCGGTTGCACTTTTACTCACCGGTGGAGCGTTCTTTAGCCACTTTGCAGTGGCAGATGACTCAGTATTTACTGTCATGGATGACCCGACTACCGCGAAGAAACCCTTCGAAGGTAATCTGAATGCAGGCTATCTTGCGCAGGCAGGCAATACCAAAAGTTCTAACTTGACTGCTAACACCAATATGACCTGGTACAACACCTCTACCGCATGGTCAATTTGGGGTAATGCCAGTAACACCTCTTCTAATGACGTGCGTTCTTCTGAGAAGTATTCAGCAGGCGGACGTGGTCGCTACAACATGACTGACTATGACTATGTATTTGGTCAGGCAAGCTGGTTGACTGACCGGTACAATGGCTATCATGCACGCGATGTGTTCACCGCAGGTTACGGTCGCCAGTTGTTGAACGGTCCGGTTCACAGCCTGCGTGTGGAATTCGGTCCTGGTGTACGTTATGACGAATTTGTCGATGGTGGAAACGAGACCCAGGCGCTGGGTTACGCGTCTGCGACCTATAACTGGCAGTTGACCGACAACGCTAAGTTTATTCAGGGCGTGTCCGTGCTGGGCAGTGACGACACCACGGTCAACTCCGAAACGGCTCTGGATGTGGCTATCAGTGAGCACTTTGGCCTCAAAGTGGGTTATAACGTGACCTGGAACTCCGATCCTCCATCTTCCGCACCGAACCATACCGACAGACGTACGCAAATTACGCTCGGTTATAAAATGTAAGACTAAGAAGCCGGATGATGTCCGGCTTTTTTTTTCGCCCGCTCTGTTCTTCGTTTCTTTCGCCCACTATCGCTGCCGTTTCAAGGTGATTCTGGAAACAAGGGATGCATTCCCCTTTTCGTTAGTGTTACCATCGTCATATCAGATGAAATGGCAGCGATGCCATTTTTTCATTTGTGTACCAGACTGCGTACCAATTCGGCGATTGTTGGTCAAATGGTTACGCAACTAACTGTTCTAAATCCAATTTCTCTACTGTATGTGATCTTTCGTGGGGGTCACCACTGCAGATAAGGACTTAACATGCCTGTTATTACTCTTCCTGATGGCAGCCAACGCCATTACGACAAACCCGTTAGCCCGATGGATGTTGCGCTGGATATCGGTCCTGGTCTTGCCAAAGCGTGTATCGCGGGTCGCGTAGACGGTGAACTGGTTGATGCTTCCGATATTATCGAAAACGATGCGAAGCTCGCTATTATCACCGCAAAAGACGAAGCCGGTCTGGAAATCCTTCGCCACTCATGTGCTCACTTGCTGGGTCATGCCATCAAGCAGCTGTGGCCGCACACCAAAATGGCGATTGGCCCGGTTATCGACAACGGTTTCTACTACGACGTCGACCTGGACCACACCCTGACGCAGGAAGATCTTGAGCTGCTCGAAAAGCGTATGCACGAGCTGGCCGAGAAAGATTACGACGTTATCAAGAAGAAGGTGAGCTGGCAGGAAGCGCGTGAGACGTTCGTCAACCGCGGTGAAAGCTATAAAGTCGCCATTCTTGATGAAAACATCAGCCATGATGACAAACCGGGTTTGTATCATCATGAAGAATACGTGGATATGTGCCGCGGGCCGCACGTACCGAATATGCGTTTCTGCCATCACTTCAAGCTGCAGAAAACCTCCGGTGCTTACTGGCGCGGTGACAGCAGCAACAAAATGCTGCAGCGTATCTACGGCACCGCCTGGGCAGACAAAAAGCAGCTGAATGCTTATCTGCAGCGCCTGGAAGAAGCCTCCAAGCGTGACCACCGTAAAATCGGCAAGCAGCTTGACCTGTACCATATGCAGGAAGAAGCGCCGGGTATGGTGTTCTGGCACAACGACGGCTGGACAATCTTCCGCGAGCTGGAAGTGTTCGTGCGCTCCAAGCTGAAAGAGTACCAGTATCAGGAAGTGAAAGGTCCATTCATGATGGACCGCGTGCTGTGGGAAAAAACCGGGCACTGGGACAACTACAAAGATGCGATGTTCACCACCTCTTCCGAGAACCGTGAATACTGCATCAAGCCGATGAACTGCCCGGGCCACGTGCAGATCTTCAACCAGGGTCTGAAATCCTACCGCGACCTGCCGCTGCGCATGGCCGAATTCGGTAGTTGCCACCGTAACGAACCGTCGGGCGCGCTGCACGGCCTGATGCGCGTGCGCGGCTTTACTCAGGACGATGCCCACGTCTTCTGTACTGAAGACCAGGTTCGCGATGAAGTAAACAGCTGTATCCGCATGGTGTACGACATGTACAGCACCTTCGGTTTTGAAAAAATCGTCGTGAAACTGTCTACTCGTCCGGAAAAACGCATCGGTAGTGACGAAATGTGGGATCGTGCGGAAGCGGATCTGGCCGTTGCACTGCAGGAAAACAATATCCCGTTTGACTATCAGCCGGGCGAGGGTGCATTCTACGGCCCTAAAATTGAATTTACCCTGTACGACTGCCTGGATCGTGCGTGGCAGTGCGGTACTGTACAGCTTGACTTCTCTCTGCCGAGCCGTTTGAACGCCTCCTATATTGGTGAAAATAACGAACGTTTGGTGCCGGTAATGATTCACCGCGCCATTTTAGGCTCAATGGAACGCTTTATCGGTATTCTGACCGAAGAGTTTGCCGGGTTCTTCCCAACCTGGCTTGCTCCGGTTCAGGCTGTAGTGATGAATATCACTGACGGCCAGGCAGAATACGTTAACGAATTGACTCGTAAACTTCAAAATGCGGGCATTCGCGTAAAAGCAGACTTGAGAAATGAGAAGATAGGCTTTAAAATCCGTGAACACACGTTACGTCGTGTCCCTTATATGCTGGTTTGTGGCGATAAAGAGGTCGAAGCAGGCAAAGTTGCCGTTCGTACCCGCCGCGGCAAAGACCTGGGGAGCATGGACGTCAACGAATTGATTGAAAAGCTGCAACAAGAGATTCGCAGCCGCAATCTTCATCAACTGGAGGAATAAAGTATTAAAGGCGGAAAAAGAGTTCAACCGGCGCGTCCTAATCGCATTAACAGAGAGATTCGTGCCACTGAGGTTCGTCTGACCGGTATTGATGGCGAGCAGATTGGTATTGTCAGTCTGAATGAAGCTTTGGAAAAAGCCGAAGAGGCCGGGGTTGATTTAGTAGAAATCAGTCCAAACGCCGAACCGCCTGTTTGCCGCATCATGGACTACGGCAAGTTCCTCTACGAGAAAAGCAAATCTTCTAAGGAACAGAAGAAAAAGCAAAAAGTTATTCAGGTTAAGGAAATTAAATTCCGACCTGGCACCGATGATGGCGACTACCAGGTAAAACTCCGCAGCCTGGTTCGCTTTCTGGAAGAGGGAGATAAAGCTAAGATCACGCTGCGTTTCCGCGGTCGTGAGATGGCTCACCAACAGATTGGTATGGAAGTGCTTAACCGCGTCCGTGACGATCTGAGTGAACTGGCAGTGGTCGAATCCTTCCCAACGAAGATCGAAGGCCGCCAGATGATCATGGTGCTTGCTCCGAAGAAGAAACAGTAAGGCCATCAAGTAACATGCTGCGGGGCTTCGGCCTCGCAGATTTTGTTCGCCTACTGGTTCGTTTTATTAACAATGCGAAGTGGAAATTGAAATGCCAAAGATCAAAACAGTACGCGGCGCCGCTAAGCGCTTCAAAAAGACCGCCGGTGGCGGTTTTAAGCGCAAGCACGCTAACCTGCGTCACATTCTGACTAAAAAGTCTACTAAACGTAAACGTCATCTGCGTCCGAAAGGCATGGTCTCCAAAGGGGATCTGGGCCTGGTAGTCGCGTGCCTGCCGTACGCATAAGTAAACTTTTTTTAATTAATTCAGAATATAGAAACAGGAGAGCTAAATGGCTCGCGTAAAACGTGGTGTAATCGCACGTGCTCGTCACAAAAAAATCCTCAAACAAGCTAAAGGCTACTATGGTGCGCGTTCTCGCGTATACCGCGTTGCCTTCCAGGCTGTTATCAAAGCTGGTCAGTACGCTTACCGCGACCGTCGTCAACGTAAACGTCAGTTCCGCCAGCTGTGGATTGCACGTATCAACGCTGCAGCTCGTCAGAACGGTATCTCTTACAGCAAATTCATCAACGGCCTGAAAAAAGCCTCTGTTGAAATCGACCGTAAGATCCTGGCTGACATCGCCGTATTCGACAAAGTGGCATTCACTGCCTTGGTTGAAAAAGCGAAAGCAGCTCTGGCGTAAGCCAGTTTTAAGAGGGAGCTTGCTCCCTCTTTTAAATTATTGACTTTTAACGCCGTAGCTCGTTCAATAGTCAAAGCGAAATTCGTCAAAATAAGGTAACTGCAAGCATGAATGCTGCTATTTTCCGCTTCTTTTTTTACTTTAGCGCCTGAATCAGGGGGCTTTGCGCGTAAGAAAAGAAACGAAAAACAGCGCCGAAAGCCTCCTGTCCGGAGGCTTTTTTTTTGCGTTTTGTTTTCGAATCAGACCAACTACCCCGGCAGTTATGCCGGCATAAGAGGAATACCATGCCACATCTCGCAGAGCTGGTTGCCAGTGCCAAAGCAGCCATAAACGATGCCCAGGATGTTGCCGCGTTAGATAACGTACGCGTCGAATATTTAGGGAAGAAGGGGCACCTGACCCTCCAGATGACCACCCTGCGTGAACTGCCGCCGGAAGAACGTCCGGCAGCGGGCGCCGTGATAAACGTTGCCAAAGAGCAGGTTCAGGAAGCCCTGAACGCCCGTAAAGCCGCACTGGAAAGCGCCGCGCTGAACGAACGTCTGGCTGCGGAAACTATCGATGTTTCTTTGCCCGGTCGCCGTATCGAAAACGGTGGTCTGCACCCGGTCACACGCACCATAGACCGTATTGAAAGCTTCTTCGGCGAGCTGGGCTTTACCGTGGCGACCGGCCCTGAAATCGAAGATGACTACCATAACTTTGATGCGCTGAATATTCCGGGGCACCACCCGGCACGTGCTGACCATGACACCTTCTGGTTTGATGCGACCCGTCTGCTGCGTACCCAGACTTCTGGCGTGCAGATCCGCACCATGAAAGACAAGCAGCCGCCAATTCGCATTATCGCGCCGGGCCGCGTCTATCGTAATGACTACGACCAGACTCACACCCCGATGTTCCACCAGATGGAAGGCCTGATCGTTGATACCAATATCAACTTCACCAACCTGAAAGGGACGCTGCACGACTTCCTGAACAACTTCTTCGAAGAAGATCTGCAGATTCGCTTCCGTCCGTCCTACTTCCCGTTCACCGAACCGTCCGCTGAAGTGGACGTGATGGGCAAAAACGGCAAGTGGCTGGAAGTGCTGGGCTGCGGCATGGTGCATCCTAACGTATTGCGTAACGTCGGCATTGACCCGGAAGTTTACTCCGGCTTTGCCTTCGGCATGGGCATGGAGCGTCTGACCATGCTGCGCTACGGCGTGACCGATCTGCGCGCATTCTTCGAAAATGATTTACGTTTCCTCAAACAGTTCAAATAAAGGCGGGATATCCAATGAAATTCAGTGAACTCTGGTTACGCGAATGGGTAAACCCAGCCAACAGCAGTGACGAACTGTCCAGCCAGATAACCATGGCCGGGCTTGAAGTTGACGGCGTCGATGCCGTGGCAGGGGCTTTCCACGGCGTTGTGGTCGGTGAAGTCGTCGAGTGCGGCCAGCACCCGAACGCCGACAAGCTGCGTGTGACAAAAGTTAACGTTGGCGGCGATCGCCTGCTGGACATCGTGTGCGGCGCACCAAACTGCCGTCAGGGCCTGAAAGTCGCCGTGGCGACCGTCGGCGCCGTTCTGCCGGGCGATTTCAAAATCAAGGCCGCTAAGCTGCGCGGTGAGCCGTCCGAAGGGATGCTGTGCTCCTTCTCCGAACTGGGTATTTCCGATGACCATAATGGCATTATCGAGCTGCCTGCGGACGCGCCAGTGGGTACTGATATCCGCGAATACCTGAAGCTTGACGACAAGACCATCGAAATCAGCGTTACGCCAAACCGTGCCGACTGCCTTGGCATCATTGGTGTCGCCCGTGACGTTGCCGTTGTGAACAAACTGCCTCTGGTTGAGCCTGAAGTCGCTACTGTTGCCGCGACCATCAATGACACGTTGCCGATTCGCGTAGACGCAGCAGAAGCCTGTCCGCGCTACCTGGGCCGTGTTGTTAAAGGTATCAACGTTAAGGCACCCACGCCGCTGTGGATGAAAGAGAAGCTGCGTCGCTGCGGCATTCGCTCCATCGATGCGGTCGTTGACGTCACTAACTACGTGCTGCTGGAACTTGGCCAGCCGATGCACGCTTTTGACCTGAACCGCATTGAAGGTGGGATCGTGGTGCGTATGGCGGAAGAGGGCGAAACTCTGGTTCTGTTGGACGGCAGCGAAGCGAAGCTGAACGCCGATACCCTGGTGATTGCCGACCACGGCAAAGCGCTGGCCATGGGCGGCATCTTCGGCGGTGAGCATTCAGGCGTCAACGGCGAAACCCAGAACGTCCTGCTGGAGTGTGCTTTCTTCAGCCCACTTTCCATCACCGGTCGCGCACGCCGTCATGGTCTGCACACCGATGCGTCTCACCGCTACGAGCGTGGTGTCGATCCTGCGCTGCAGTATAAAGCCATGGAACGCGCCACCCGCCTGCTGGTGGATATCTGCGGCGGCGAAGTTGGCCCGGTTATCGATGTAACCAGCGAAGCGCACCTGCCAAAGCGCGCCTCCATCACGCTTCGCCGCAGTAAACTGGATCGTCTGATTGGTCACCATATCGAAGATGCACAGGTTAGCGACATTCTGCGCCGCCTGGGCTGCGAAGTGACTGAAGGCCAGGAGCAGTGGACTGCCGTCGCGCCAAGCTGGCGTTTCGATATGGAAATTGAAGAAGACCTGGTGGAAGAGGTTGCGCGCGTCTACGGCTACAACAGCATTCCAAACAGCCCGGTACAGGCTGGCCTGGTAATGGGTACCCATCGCGAAGCTGACCTGTCCCTGAAGCGTGTGAAAACCATGCTGGTGGACAAAGGCTACCAGGAAGTGATCACTTACAGCTTCGTCGACCCGAAAATTCAGCAGCTTTTGCACCCGGGCGAAGAAAATCTGATTCTTCCTAATCCTATCTCCAGCGACATGTCCGCGATGCGACTGTCGTTATGGAGCGGTCTGCTGACGACCGTGGTTTATAACCAGAATCGCCAGCAAAACCGCGTGCGTATTTTCGAGTCGGGCCTGCGCTTTGTACCTGATACTCAGGCAGACCTTGGCATTCGCCAGGATCTTATGCTGGCTGGCGCTATCAGCGGTAACCGCTACGAAGAGCACTGGGATCTGGCGCGTAATAGCGTTGACTTCTATGATCTAAAAGGCGATCTGGAGTCCGTTCTGGCCCTGACCGGCAAACTTTCGGACATCGAATTCCGGGCGCAGGCAAATCCGGCCTTGCATCCTGGGCAAAGTGCTGCCATTTATTTAGCAGGTGAATGCATTGGTTTCATTGGTGTTGTTCACCCGGAGCTGGAGCGTAAACTGGATCTTAACGGCCGCACGCTGGTGTTCGAGGTACTGTGGAACAAGCTCGCAGACCGCGTGGTGCCTGAGGCTCAGGAGATTTCTCGCTTCCCGGCAAACCGCCGAGATATCGCCGTTGTGGTGGCTGAAAACGTCCCGGCAGCAGATATTTTGGTCGAGTGTAAGAAAGTTGGCGCAAATCAGGTAGTTGGC
>NZ_DASYBS010000159.1:0-2384 GCF_036500665.1 Cedecea sp. | reverse complement strand
AGTTAGTCCGAAACCATCTCTCCGGGCATCGTCTGGATTAGCGATGCCGGATCCATTGTCGGTGACCTCTAGAGTTAGGTTGGATGGGTTGGTGTGCAAATTGACTTGCAAGACTGTCGGCTTGGCATGACGAACCGCGTTGCTGATCGCTTCCTGAGTAATCCGCACGAGATCTTCTTGCGCTGACGGTGGCAAACTATTGTCCCAGACGCCGGTTGATGCGAAATCGCAACGCAATTTTCCTTCGATATTCGAACGATCCACCAGCTTTTGGATGGCCCGAACTAATCCTAATTCGTCAATTACGCTCGGCTGAAAGCTGAAGGCCGACCGGCGCGCCTCAGCCAATCCGAATTGGGCGAGCTCAATGGCTCGCTCAACGTAGTCGAGACTGTTAGCGCCGCCGCGTTGCATTACTTTCCTGGCAGCGCCCAGCTGCATAAAGATGCCAGTGAATATTTGAGCCAACGAGTCGTGTATTTCTCCCGCCAGTTCGCTGCGTTCTTCTAATACCGCGGATTGTCTGGCTGCTTTAGCTAGCCGGGTGAGTTCAATAGCCAGGCTAGCCTGGCTCTGGAGTTTGGCCCTACTGGGGGTCATGCGGCAGCGTAAAATAGGGCAGAACGAAGGAGTGGTTGGAGTTTTTGAGGGTTGTGGTCATCAGAGGGATCGGACCTAAAGTGGGTAAAAGGTTCTTTTATGGAGGCGTTCCATAATTCATGGCGCAGCAGATTGATGAGCGAGGCGGTGGAAAGGCGTTTGGGTTCAGAGTCAGGACGCCACTTGGGATGGCTGAGGGCTTTGAGATTAGCTTGAGCGGCTGCTAGCAAGAGCAAGCCGTAGGCAGCCACCGCTAGCGCCGGCTGAGCTTGAACGCTGTGGGGATTACGGACTTGAGCTTCGCCGATACCGAGCAAGGTTTTTTGATCCCGGAAGTTGACCTCAATGTCCCAGCGCCACAGATAGCTCTGAAGTAAGGCTTGGATACTAAGGGTTGGATCAGTACAGATCAAAAAAGCCGGCTGTCGATATAAGAGCTTTGAGCCTTTACGCAGGCGGTAACCCAGCGGAGCAATGACCAAGAGCTGGAGGTTTTGACTGCCGCCGGCTTGTAAAGCACGCAGGGGTCCTAAGACTTTGACTCTGAACTGACAATTGCGCGCCCCCAGTTGAGCTTGGACCCTTTGAAACTCTAGGCTGGGATCACTTAAGAGCCCTTCAGGGGTGGGAGCGGCTTGGCCGTAAAGGCGCTTGCGTCCGGTGGCCGCTTGGCCCTGGGGCAGCAAGAAGAGCTTAGCGTCGCGCCGAATCCTGCCAATGAGAGTGGTGTTAGCAGGAAGATTTTTGAGTAACTTGGCATTAGTAAAACGTCCATCGACGACCACACGTAAATGCCTAGCCCGAGCCGCTGGATCCTCATTGAGTTGTTGGCGCAAGGTCTGCACTCGCTCTAGGCCAAGACAGTTAATGTTAGCAGCCGCTAAAGCTGCCTTATATTGCTGTTGTTGCTCCGGGGAAGCGTTGCGCGCGGGCCGTACCGGTAAGGGTGCTTGTTGGAAATCGATAGGAATCATGCGACAAAAACCGTCTGCTTGGTGCACCAGCGCCGAAAGCTGTACAAAGCGCATCCCCCGCACAAAGTTCACGTGAAAAGGTGGACTCAGAGGATCACGGCGATAACCAACCCCTGGAATGTGGCGCCCACTTTTACGCAAAATCGAATCATCCATAGCCACGGTGAGGGCTTCCTCTTGAGCCAGGCTTTGCTGAGCCCCTCTGCGGATTGAACCAAAGAGTGCGGCGGCATCGATGCGCTGGCGAGAATAGAGTCGATAGTCCGCACTCCAGTCGCGGTGCAACTGGCCATTGGTGGTCAATAGGCCCGTCAAGGTATGTCGTCCTAAACAAACGAGCTGGGCTAGTAAATGAGCGCGCAATCGATTGGCTCTGCTGGCCGAAACCTTTGGCGTGCCTTGGGCCAGCAGCCCATCGAAGGCTTCTAGGAGCGAGTCGTTTTTTTTACACTCACCGGATCGGCCGGCGCATGCTGACGACTCAGAATTAAATGCGCCTTATCCGCCACGATCCACTCAACTTCTTCGCCCTTCTCAAACTCCATGGCCTGGGCCAGTGCGGAAGGGAAATTGATGTACCACTGCTCACTCTCTTTGCGTTGAATGAGCTGCACTTTGGTTGGGAAACCCATGTCCTCCATACTAACTAGTCATATAACTAGATATCAAGCGCAAAAATGCCTCGCATTTATCTAGTCAGGGCCAAACTCCAGGCCAGGGGTTTTAACCCCTGGAACCCATGAACAAAAAGATCCGCCCTGAAGGGGGCGGAAGAAAACGTGTTATCGACGGTTCGTTAGGTCAACGGTC
>NZ_DASYBS010000158.1:0-1862 GCF_036500665.1 Cedecea sp. | reverse complement strand
GTATCTGGCTCAGGCAGAGCCTTCAGGATAGACTTACTCATGGCGTATCACCTCTCTGTTGTTGAAATCTGTCACGAAATCAATCAGCAGGATACGCCACCCTCTTCAAATCCCCGTACACCAGAAATGAGCATAACTCTGACGAATTTATCAGGGGAGGGTGTGATGCCCCACGTCACCGAAAAGATGCTGGGGCATGAGCTTGGAGGAGTGATGGCTGTGTATAATAAACACGATTGGCTGGTGGAGCAGAAAGATGCGTATGAGCTCTATGCCGATAAGGTTTACTGGCATATTAAACAGCTCGGTTGACGCCGCCCTCGTCGATCCACTTCATAACAGCCCTTCGACTGTATCGAGAAGGGTAGGTAAGAACGGGATCGGGGAAGCCGTGTTCTCTGCGTAAACGCCAGACCGCAGTTTTTTTCTTTTTGAGCAGGTCGAAAACTTCCTGCTCCTCCATAAAATCAGTAGTAGTCATAAATTACCCCATCAATTAATTCATTCGATCGGAATTAGTCGCTGCCATATTGCAGAAACGTATTTAGCTTGGTGGATAGCGTCGGCCAGAGCGTTGTGTGCTACACCATCAAATGGTATGTCATGCTTGGGGTCGAAACCAAGTTGCTTGCCAAGCAGCACAATGGTGCGCACATCGCTGTCGTTCCAGAATTGCCACGGGCAGGTTTGCCCCGCGCGTTCGTAGGCTGAGCGCAAAATTACGTTATCGAAGCTGGCGCCATTACCCCAGACTTTCAGATATCGCGGGTTGTCAGAGTGACGGCTGATAAACGAACTCAGCTCGGAGAGAGCTTCTGCGATGTGCCAGGTATCGTCGGTACAAATCGCGGACCGGGCCTCTGCCGATTGCTTTAGCCACCACAGGATCGTGTCACCGTCAGGCGTTGCACCCTGAGCCATGGCGCTGTCGAGGTTGACGGGCACATATAATTCGGCGCCCAGCTCGCCGCTCTGCGGATCAAAGAATACAGCACCAATGGAGACGATTGGCGCGGCGGGCTTATTGCCCATGGTTTCGAGGTCGATCATTAAATGATTCATTGTTAGTTATCTGTTTCCATAAGTGGTTAATTAATTTAGTTTCATCACCCTGGTGGGGATTTCCAGTTTCTGGCCTCCGCATTGGCCGTGCCCGGCATCCACCCAACCCGAAATATCTTTTCCGACAGCATGTCTGGAGCGTCATTTTCCAGTTTTAATATTATGTTTTTCATTGGTTCCCCGGCTTTAGTGCTGCGGCTATCGTCCGACCACAGCCCGGGCAGATTTTAGCTCCATTCGCGACAGAGCCATCATCAAAGACAGCCATTACGCTTCACATGAACCAGTCCACATCCCATCGTTATCCGATGACCAGCCGCAGCTATCCGGTGGATTAGTTGACGTTTCCAGTATTTTGCGAAGGTTGCTGGTTGACGAATTCTCATTTTTCCGAAAATAAGCAATATTCCTGCGCTTTAATTTGATACCCGGCAATGATGCGCTTCGCTTTTAGTTGCTTCCAGAATTCAATTTCTGGATTTTCAGGGGCTCTCTTACCTTCATAAGCGAATCATCCCGGCCTTCATATGCCCCGGGCGGCTACTTCGTGGGCTTCCTGCCTGTTCACTGTTAATATAGTAAATATAGCGAAACGCAAAAATTAAAGTCAAGCTGTTTTTAGCGAAACGCGAAATTGAAGGGCGAAAAAAATCCCACCAGAGTGCTGAGGAATCCCCAGTAATGAGCGGGTAAAAAAAGACAGGCATAGAGTTTTGTGATCTACTGATTTGTGCAACCAATTCAATGGGATCACCTCTATGCCTGCTCGCCAAGTATGTCAGAATTTCTTCCGTGATACG
>NZ_DASYBS010000157.1:0-2257 GCF_036500665.1 Cedecea sp. | reverse complement strand
CTAGTACTACTCTGTTAGTTTCTCCTGGGAAGGAAGGACTCGATTTGCTGGGTGTGGAGCAACCAGCAGATGAGATCCTGGAACAGCCAGAGCAGCACCTGCCGATGCACGCCAGGCAGCGAGCTTCGTGTGCCGGAGGGGGGAAAAAGCCTTCCCCGCAGGCGGAGGAAGGGTGAGACGTTGGAGCATCAGAAAGCTGTAAGCCAGCATGACGAGAGCCAGATGCCGATGTAAGCCCTGCCAACTGCGCCCCTGGTAATGATCCAGGCCGCATTCCTGTTTGGCGTCTTCATAAAACTGCTCGATGACCCAACGCGCATGTGCGAGCAGAACGAGGCGTTGCAATGAGGCATCTTCAGGCAGGACGCTAAACCAGTATTTGATCTGCTCTTTTTCTTTCTCCTGCGGCGCGTCCTGGGTGGGTTGCGGGGAAGCTTCGACCGTTTCGGGCACGGGACGTTCGGCCAGCAACCAGCCTTGGGGTCCGGTGTGCACGCGGCTGTGGCTGGTACTGTGCAAAGCAGAGCCAGTCGCCCAATGGACCCGGATGGCCACCGCTTGGATCTGCATCGTGCCTTTCGTGCCCTTGCGCCACGGAATGGTTTGCCAGGCAGAAGTAGGCAACGCCTCAATGAGTTGCTTGACCGTATACAAGGGGGCAGGACGGGGCTTGCGTGGCTGCCCACGTCCGCTGTAGACGGGCGTCTGGGCAGCAGTCGCGGCAACCTCATCGGGCAAACGGCAGCCGAACGTGCTCTCCACCGCACAGACATAGGGGACCTGGCGCGCGTCGAGTCCGCGGAGAAAGTTGGGGTTGTCTCCATAGCCCGCATCCACCACGACTGCCTGGATGGGCACTTCCCATTGCCGCGCGCGATCCAGCAACCCCAAGGCAATCTCCGGTTTGGTTTGCTGGCTGATCTCCTCTGGCACCCGCGCCTGTTTGCGCCGCTTGGGATCTTCTGTCCAAGACTCCGGTAAAAACAGTTGGGCACTGATGGGAAAATGAAACGGCGTGGAGCTTTCGGGATCGTCGGCCAGGTATTCCGCACTGACGACCACCTGACAACTCCCAATTTTGCCGAGCGTTCCCGAATACTGCGGGGCCACGCCGACCGAGGCTGGCCCTTTCTTGGGCAGTCCAGTATCATCAAAGACCAGGATGCCCTCGGTCACTGGATGCATCTCCAGCAGCCGTTTCACACGCGCTTTGTCCAATTCCAGCGGGTCCCAGGCCGCGTCGGTCAGCAGGTGTTGCAAACGTTCAAGGGAGGTTCCGGCGATCACCTCCGCGATGGTCTCACACGTTTTGTGGGGCAGATCGCTGAGCAGCCCAGTCACATAGCGCTCCATGCTGTCTCGGCTCGTGTGTCGGCGGAACAGCGGGGCAAAGGGCTCCAAGAAAGTCGCCAGTTCGGGTAAGGGTTGGGGTGAGGCTTTCGGCACTCGGGTCTTGTTCATGTCTCCATTGTACCACAGAAACTAACAGAGTAGTACTAGTACTGCTTTGTTAGTTTCTCTGAAGCAAATTTCGCTCAGGCATGGTGGCAGGGCTTATTGTTTTTGTGGTGATTGCTAAAAAGCAGTTTTAATCAGTCGGTTCTACAGGCTGACTGAATCCGAACTAACAAAGCAGTACTAGAAGGCTGCTTGTATTGCTGTCTGCAGAGCGGTAAAACGTTGGAGAAAAGCGTGTCGTTGTTCGAGGAGAGGGACCGTTCTGCCAAAGGGTTGTTTGAGTTCTGACAGAACTGACCACTTCAATAGCCTGGGAAGCCGATTTCCACTGCTGAGTAGTTCCACGCTGGGAAACGTACTCAAAAAAGGAAGCGTTCTCCTGAGAGCGCTTCCTTCCTTGCTTCAGAGGCTTCACCTTTTCCCGACAATTTGGGAGGATCGATAGCGCGAATCCTCCCATCTGTCGTATGAATTACCCCTGGGAAACGTACTCAAATGACCTCGCGTGCGCGCGAAAGCGTGCGAGCAAACGGTCGAGAGCGAGAATTAGCTGGCAGCCGCTGGTAAAACCTGCTCTTTGAACAGTTGCAGGGTTTCGATATCGCCCGGCACGAGGATGATGATAAAATACTGCATACCGGAGCGGACGAGGGCGCGATAGAACTCAATCGCTGTCTCGACCGTTGCGATCATGGCGGCAGGTTCCATCATGCTGCGCAGCGGAGGCGGCATCAGATCGAGTTTGGCGGCAGCCTCTGCCTGGGTTTTTCCCAGCAGCAGGGGAATCATGCTGTGGGTG
>NZ_DASYBS010000156.1:0-23162 GCF_036500665.1 Cedecea sp. | reverse complement strand
AAGCGTTTATTTTCGCTTTCGTCTGACTGACTACCGGGTTGTTAAGCCGCTTTCGAAGCCGCTTCGCCGTGTCAGTGGAGGCGCATTATAGGGAGTTCTCAGAGCCTGACAACCCCTAATTTGAAAAAACTTTCTGACCGCATTCTTTTTCACCAACAGCGCGCAGAAAGCCAGCAAATCCAGGATATTTGCTGCATAAATCACCGCAAAATCACTGCCGGTGGCATACTAAGGCAAGAAATACTGCTAAAGGAATTGCGTTATGTCTTTATCCACTCAACAACTTGCCGCCCAAAAAAACCTTTCTTATATGTTGGCAGAGAAGTTAGCCCAGCGAATTCTGAAGGGCGAATACGCCGCAGGAAGCATTTTGCCGGGCGAGATGGAGCTGGGTGAGTTATTTGGCGTTAGCCGCACTGCCGTTCGTGAGGCCGTAAAGACATTAACCGCTAAAGGCATGCTTTTACCTCGTCCACGAATTGGGACGCGCGTTATGCCACGCAACCACTGGAACTTCCTTGATAAGGAACTGATAGCCTGGTGGATGACCAAAGATAACTTCAGCCATGTAGTAGAAGAGTTTTTAATTATGCGTAATAGCCTGGAGCCTCAGGCCTGCGCGTTAGCCGCTATTAATAGCAATGAGCAGCAGCGTACCAGGCTGGCTCAGTTAATGGCGCAAATGACGGAACTCCAGAAGACCTTTGACCGGCAGCGGTGGATTGAAGTGGATATGGCCTACCACGAGCTCATCTATGAAATGAGTGGTAACCCTTTCATGACATCTTTCGCGAACTTATTCAGGTCGATTTATTACAATTACTTCACCGCGATTACCGATAACGAAGTCATTAAGCTCGATTTGCATCAGGCGATTGTTGATGCCATTACTCAGGGAGAGGAGCAGGCCGCCTTTAATGCCTGCCTGGCGCTATTAAAGGAACCCGTCGCTCATCGGTAGTCTAAGGCGCACTTAACCTTCAGGATAATAATGACGAAAACAGCACGCAGCATGGCCGGCCTGCCGTGGATAGCCGCAATGGCTTTCTTTATGCAGGCGCTGGATGCCACCATTCTTAACACCGCGCTCCCGGCAATAGCCCATAGCCTGAATCGCTCACCGTTGGCTATGCAGGCCGCCATTATTAGCTACACCTTAACTGTCGCAATGCTTATCCCGGTAAGCGGTTGGTTAGCCGACCGCTTCGGCACACGTCGCGTATTTATGCTGGCGGTTAGCCTGTTTACCCTCGGCTCCTTCGCCTGCGCCATGTCCGGGTCGCTAACTCAGTTGGTCATCTTCCGCGTGATTCAGGGAATTGGCGGGGCAATGATGATGCCGGTGGCCCGCCTGGCGCTGCTTAGGGCCTATCCGCGCAGCGAATTACTCCCGGTGCTTAACTTTGTCACCATGCCCGGCCTGGTCGGCCCCATTATTGGCCCGCTGCTCGGCGGCGTGCTGGTGACCTGGGCAAGCTGGCACTGGATCTTTTTAATCAATATCCCGATTGGCATCCTGGGTCTGCTGTATGCCCGTAAATACATGCCCAATTTCACCACGCCGAAGCGCGGGTTTGATATGAGCGGCTTCCTGCTCTTTGGTGCGGGGCTGGTGCTGATCTCCAGCGGAGTTGAATTATTTGGCGAGCGGATTGTTGCCAGCTATATAGGAATGTTGGTTATCCTGGGCGGTATTTTACTGCTGCTGACGTATGTCTGGCATGCTCGCCGCGTTCCGACGCCGCTTATTCCCCTGCCTCTCTTTAAGACGCGCACCTTCTCCGTTGGTATCGTCGGCAATATAGCCTCACGCCTCGGTACCGGCTGCGTGCCCTTTTTAATGCCGCTCATGCTGCAGGTCGGTTTTGGTTATTCAGCGCTGCTGGCTGGCTGCATGATGGCACCTACGGCAGTGGGTTCACTGCTGGCCAAATCGACGGTGACTCAGGTGCTGCGCTGGCTGGGCTATCGTAAAACTCTGGTCGGTATCACCCTCGTCATCGGCCTGCTTATTGCCCAGTTCTCGCTACAGTCACCGGGAATGGAAGTCTGGCTGCTGATCCTTCCTCTCTTTATATTAGGGATGGCGATGTCGACGCAGTTTACGGCCATGAACACGATTACTCTTGCTGACCTTACGGATGAGAACGCCAGCAGCGGCAACAGCGTATTAGCGGTGACGCAGCAGCTGTCAATCAGCCTTGGGGTTGCGGTAAGCGCGGCGGTGCTGCGTGCATGGGAAGGTGTTGAGAGCGTTAATACCATCGAGCAGTTCCACTACACCCTCTTGACGATGGGTGCGATAACGCTGGTCTCTTCGGCGGTATTTCTGCTGCTGCGCCCCAAAGACGGGCGCAACTTAATAAAAGAACGTCACAAGTCTTAAACGGACCTTCGTTCCACCAGCTCTGGCGTCAGCAGTAAGCGCTGCTGCGCCAGATCGGGCTGCCCCATCCGATGGATCAGCACATCCACGGCCAGCTCTCCCAACTCATCCTTAGGCTGATGAATAGTCGTCAGCGGCGGCGTCATATAGCGAGCAAGCTCAATATCATCGTAGCCAATCACCGCCATATCCTGCGGCACGCTGAGGCCGGCCTGATACAAAGCATGGTAAGCGCCCACGGCCATCGCGTCATTGCCCATAAATACTGCATCCGGCCTTTCCTCCAGCGTGAGCAGCTCGCTCATGGCGCTAAACCCGCCCTGAAACTCAAAGTCGCCGATAATTTCATATCCCGGAAGAATAGCCAGCCCGGCCTGATCCATGGCTTTACGGTAGCCTTCGAGGCGCAGCCTGGCCGGCGTTTTGTCCTGCGGCCCGGCAATACAGGCGATTCGGGTATAGCCATTATCGATAAGATGTTGCGTGGCCATTTCCCCGCCAAGCAGTGAGTTATCCTGAATCACATCACTCTGCCCCTCAAACGGCGCCCAGTCCATCATTACGGTCGGGATCGTCGGGTAGCGGTTGATAATCTCCGGCGACGGCTGGTGCGTTTCGGTGCACAGCAGCAGCAATCCGTCCACGCGCTTTTGCAGCAACGTTTCCAGATTACGGTTCATACGGTGCTCATCGCCTTCGGTATTGCACAGCACCAGGCTGTAGCCGCGCTCAAAGCAGCTGCGTTCAACGCCGCGAACCAGCTCGGAGTAAAAAGGGTTGCTACTCGCCGTGATCAGCATGCCGATGGTATGCGTTTGATTAAGCTTGAGGCTGCGCGCCAGCGCAGAAGGGGCATAATTCAGGGTTTTAACCGCTTCCTCTACCTTCTGGCGAATAGCATCGCTCACGAAGCGATCGTTATTAATGACGTGAGAAACGGTAGAAGTAGAAACGCCCGCCAGGCGGGCGACGTCTTTCATGGTAGCCATGGCTTACCTCTGCTGCTGCAGGAACTCATCAATTTCCTGGCGCCACGGTACGGAAGGCTGAGCGCCTTTTCGCGTTACGGCAATCGCGGCGGCTGCATGAGCGAATCGCACGGCGTCTTCCATCGGCTTATCTTCCAGCAGCGCGGTAACCAGCGCACCGTTAAAGGTATCGCCAGCAGCAATAGTATCGACGGCTTTGACCTTAAAGCCCGGCACGCGTTTGCCTTGCCCTTTTTCGCTTAGCCACACGCCGCGGCTGCCGAGAGTAATAATGACCGTGTCGATCCCCTTAGCGTGAAGCACTTCTGCGGCTTTGGCGGCATCTTCATCGTTCTCAACGCGCACGCCGGTCAGCTTTTCCGCCTCGGTTTCGTTCGGGGTGATCATATCCAGCAGCGCCAGAAGCTCATCGGAGAGTTCACGGGCCGGTGCCGGGTTAAGAATCACTTTAGTCTGGTGCTGATGGGCAATTTTCGCCGCCGCCAGCACGCTTTCGAGCGGAGATTCCAGCTGCATTAATAACGCAGAAGCTTCGGCGATTTTCTGCCGTTCCGCTTCAACCAACACGGGGGTCAATGCTGCGTTAGCGCCAGCGTGAATTCCAATAACGTTTTCACCTGCGCCATTGACGAAAATCAGCGCGACGCCCGTCGCTTCATCATGAATAGTGCTGATTGGCGAAGTATCAATGTTATCACTGGCAAGCTGCTTACAAACGCGGCCACCGGTATCGTCATCGCCCACACAGGCAATAAACGCGATGTCAGCCCCACTGCGCCCCGCCGCCACGGCCTGGTTCGCACCTTTACCGCCGAACGCCACCTGATAGCCCTGCCCGGTAACGGTTTCGCCTGGCGTTGGGAAATGTTCGAGGTTGAGGATATGGTCAGCGTTAATGCTGCCAAGAACGACGAGTTTGCCTGTGCTTTTCATATCTTGATATCCAGTTTGAGTGCGCCACTCATGCCTGAGTGGCGCGTTGCCCTGCTTTTCTTTGATTCTTATTTGGTGATCAGCTTCAAATCAACCGGGATTTTTGCATCCACTTTCTCGCCTTTCAGCACTTTATCAGCGGTTTCCACGCCGATAACGCCGATCTGGTCAGCCATCTGGGCAACCGTTGCGCCCAGCTTGCCGCCTTCTACCGCTTTCACGCCGTCAGCCGTGCCGTCAAAACCGACGACCAGCACATCAGCTTTGCCCGCGGTTTGCAGCGCACGCAGGGCACCCAGTGCCATTTCGTCGTTCTGGGCAAACACCGCCTGGACGTTAGGGTGCGCGGTCAGCAGGTTCTGCATAACGTTCAGACCTTTAGTGCGGTCAAAGTCAGCCGGCTGGCTGGCCAGCACGTCAAATTTATGTGCAGCAACGGCCTGCTTGAAACCTTCGCCACGCTCACGAGCAGCGGAAGCACCGGCAATCCCCTGCAGCTCAATGACTTTCGCGCCTTCACCCAGTTTCTTAGCAATGAAGTCACCGGCCATTTTCCCGCCGGCAACGTTATCAGAAGCGATGTGGCTAACTACGGTGCCCTGGTTCGCCATACGGTCAAGGGTGATCACCGGGATTTTAGCCTGGTTTGCCATTTTAACGGCATTCCCTACCGCATCAGAATCCGTTGGGTTAATCAGCATTAATTTAGTGCCACGAACGGTTAAGTCCTGCACGTTAGCCAGCTCTTTCGCCGGGTTGTTTTGAGAGTCCAGCACCACCAGGTTGTAGCCCAGCTTGTCAGCCTCTTTCTGCGCACCGTCTTTAAGCGACACGAAGAACGGGTTGTTCAGAGTGGAAACCACCAGCGCGATGGTGTCTTTAGCCATGGCGTTGGCGCTTACGGTGGCGCTCAGGGCGACAGCGGAAACCAGGGTAGCCAGTTTTTTCATGTTCATAGTCAGATGTCCTGTAGGGTTATGGTTTTACTGCTTTTTATTGTCCACCAGCACCGCCAGCAAAATAACCACCGCTTTGACGATCATCTGGTAATAAGAAGAAACACCTAATAAATTCAGACCGTTGTTCAGGAAGCCGAGGATCAATGCCCCGATAAGCGTACCGACAATGCGCCCTTTACCGCCCGCCAGGCTGGTACCGCCCAGCACGACCGCCGCGATAGCATCCAGTTCATATCCCGCACCCGCCGTTGGCTGCGCAGAGGAAAGACGCGCTACTTCGATAATCCCGGCGAGCGACGCCAGCAGACCACACAGAGAGTAGACGATGATTTTCACTTTGTTGACGCTAATCCCGGACAGGCGCGTCGCCGCTTCGTTCCCACCGAGCGCATAGATATAACGTCCCAGGCGGGTATGGTGCAGCATGTACCATGCGGCCAGGAAGACAACAGCCATAATCCAGACCGGCGTCGGGATCCCCAGCGGACGGCCGATACCGAACCAGCCAAACAGGTCGGCATTATCAGAAAAGCCGGTATTCATCGGGCTACCGTTGGTGTAAACCAGCGTCACCCCACGCAGCAGCAGCATCATCACCAGCGTGGCGATAAAGGCCTGAACTCGCCCTTTCGCCACAATCACCCCGGTCACGGCGCCAATAGCAGCTCCCAGAGCCAGCGCGGCGGCAACGGCCACCAGCGCATTCACCTCGAATCCTACAATCGAGGCCGCCACCGCCCCGGTCAGCGCCAGAAGAGAACCGACGGACAGGTCGATCCCGGAGGTCAGAATGACCAGCGTCATCCCCACGGCCATAATGGCGTTAACCGAGGTTTGCTGCAGGATGTTGAACAGGTTATTCACGGTAAAGAAGTTCGGGCTCAGGGCCGAGACAATCGCAATCAGCACCAGCAGAGCGATCAGCGATTTTTGCTCCAACAGCCACGCTTTGGTGAACCAGCGACGGGTGGACACGGTCTGGGTACTCATTTATCTAACTCCTGATTCACTCGATTAAGCTTACCAACGGCCGCGGCCATCAGCGCCTCCTGGGTAGCGTCTTCACGGGAGAACTCCCCGCTCAGTCGCCCTTCGTGGATAACCATGATGCGGTCGCTCATGCCCAGCACTTCCGGCATCTCGGACGACACCAGAATGATGCTCAACCCTTCGGCTTTGAACTGGTTAATTAACTGATAAATTTCTTTTTTCGCCCCAACGTCAACGCCGCGCGTTGGCTCATCGAGGATCAGCACTTTCGGGCGGGTCATCAGGCCGCGCGCGATGGCGACTTTCTGTTGGTTACCGCCGGACAGCAGGCCAATCGGCTGCTCCATAGAAGGCGTTTTGACGTTAAACAGGCGAATGAAATCCTGCACCGCCTGCTGCTCATCTTTATGCTTCAGGCTGCCAACGTCGCGGCTGAAATAGCGCAGCGCGGTCAGCGACATGTTCTCTTTCACCGACATGCCCAGTACCAGGCCATCGCGCTTGCGGTCTTCGGAGATGTAAACGATGCCGTTTGCCAGCCCGTCCTGCGGAGAGCGAGTCACCACTTCCCGGCCATCCAGCGCCACATAGCCGCCGGTTCTCGGCAGCGCACCGTACAGCACTTTCATGAGCTCGGTACGTCCGGCGCCCATCAGCCCGGCCACGCCGAGGATTTCACCTTTGCGCAGCGTGAAAGAAACCTCTTTCACGCCGGGGCCGGAAACGTTATCGACCCGCAGACGAATGTCGCCCGGCTGTTTGTCCAGATGCGGATACTGGTCTTCAAGCTTGCGGCCAACCATCATTTCGATAAGCGTGTCTTCGGTGAGTACGGAGACTTCGCGCTCGGCGATAAACTGCCCGTCGCGCAGAACGGTCACGTCGTCGCAGACTTCAAAGATCTCTTTCATGCGGTGGGAGATATAAACGATGCCGCAGCCCTGAGCCTTCAGTTCACGGATAACGCGGAACAGCGACTCGGTTTCGGTGTCGGTCAGCGCATCGGTCGGCTCATCCATGACGATGACTTTTGACTCGAAGCTCAGCACCTTGGCTATCTCGACCATTTGCTGATCGCCAATCGACAGCTCGCCTACCAGGCGCTCGCTGGTGTAGCGTAAATTCAGCTTCGCCAGCAGCTTGTCGGCTTCGCGGTACATCTTCTTCCAGTCAATTTTGCCAAAACGCCCGACAAACTCGCGGCCAAGGAAGATGTTTTCCGCAATGCTAAGCTGCGGGATGAGATTAAGTTCCTGGTGAATAATCCCGATGCCGGCTTCCTGGGAGGCTTTCGGCCCGCTGAAGGCCGTTTCTTTCCCAAGCCACAGCAGCGAACCGGCATCTTTGGAGTAGATCCCGGTCAGGACTTTCATCATGGTGGATTTGCCGGCGCCGTTTTCACCCACCAGCGCCATGGCACGACCCTGATAGACGTTCAGCGCCGCGCCAGAGAGGGCTTTCACCCCAGGGAACGATTTATCGATCCCTTTAAGCTGCAGTAAAGGTTCCATACTGGCCTCCTCAGAAGGTTACGCCAGCACAGAGAATGATATTCGCATACGGGGAACACTCCCCGCTGCGAATAACCGCATGTGCATCCGCGGTGTGCTGCTTGAACTGCTCATGACTGATGTAACGAATAGTTATGGTGTTTCCCTGGTGTTTTTGCAGTTGCTCAATGTGACTGAGCAACGTTTCGTGAAGCGCGGGATTATGTTGTTTGATTTCAGAAGCAATGATTGCCGCCTCAACCTGCATTTCCTGAGTTACCACGTCCACGACCTGCATAAAGCCCGGAACGCCGTGAGTCAATGCCAGATCGATGCGCTGAGTATTGCGCGGAATTGGCAGCCCGGCGTCGGCAATCACCAGCGTATCGGTGTGCCCCAGACGGGAGATAACGGCCGAAATATCAGCGTTAAGAACGGTACCTTTCTTCATTTTCCTGCTCCACTAGCGAAACGTTTCGCTGATAATGAGTGTAGGAAATGAGATGGCGGTTAAACAACCACCAGGTTAAAGAAGTGTGATCAACATCGAAACGTTTCGCTAATAAACGCAAAACGGTACCTGAGTACCGTTTTTAGTGTTTGCACCCTCTCCCTGTGGGAGAGGGTCGGGGTGAGGGGATCAGGCCGAATCGTTCCTGATATCTGAAACCAGCACTGATTCGCTAACTTAAATCTCGACCTGGGTGCCCAGCTCAATAACCCTGTTCGGCGGGATCTCAAACTGGTCAGGCGCACGTAGAGCGTTTCGCTGCAGGGCGAGGAACAGCTTGCCGCGCAGGCGGAGATACCACGGACGCTTGCCGATAATCAGCGACTCGTGCGACATAAAGAACGATGTTTCCATCATCCGGCAGCTCAGCCCCTCAAGGCCGCAGCGGTGGAAAATCTCTTCCACGTTCGGTGTTTCACGCCAGCCGTAGCTTGCCACCACGCGCCAGAAGGTTGGCGACAGCTGCTCAATGGAAACACGACGCACGTTGTGAACGTACGGCGCATCTTCGGTACGCAGGGTCAGCAGCACCACTCGCTCATGCAGCACTTTGTTGTGCTTGAGGTTATGCAGCATCGCGAACGGAATCACGTTCAGAGCGCGGGACATATAGACCGCTGTGCCCGGGACGCGAACCGGCGGCGACTTCTCGAGGGAAGCAATCATCGCTTCGAGAGAATTACCGTGCTCGTGCATGCGGCGCAGCAGGCGGAAGCGCTCGCTCTTCCACGTCGTCATGATGGTAAACATGACGAGGCCCAGCGTGAGCGGCAGCCAACCGCCGGAGACGATTTTCTCGAGGTTAGCCGAGAACAGCGGCACGTCGATAAACAGGAAGCCCACGCACATCAGGAGCACGGCAATTTTATTCCAGTGCCAGTTTTTGCGCGCGACGGTACAGCAGAGGATCGAGGTCAGCACCATCGTGCCGGTTACTGCAATCCCGTATGCTGCCGCCAGATTACTGGAATGTTCGAAGCTGACTATGACGATAACCACGGCGATATACAGGATCCAGTTAATCGCCGGAATGTAAATCTGCCCGGACTCCATTTCCGAGGTGTGGATGATGCGCATTGGCGAGAGATAGCCCAGACGAACCGCCTGACGCGTCAGCGAGAAGACGCCGGAAATAACGGCCTGAGAGGCGATAACCGTGGCCAGCGTCGCCAGAATCAGCAGCGGGATCAGCGCCCAGTCAGGCGCCAGCAGGAAGAACGGGTTTTTAATCGCTTCCGGGTTATTCAGCAGCAGCGCGCCCTGGCCAAAATAGTTAAGGACCAGAGAAGGCAGAACCGCAATAAACCATGCGATGCGAATCGGGAGCTTACCGAAGTGCCCCATATCGGCATACAGCGCTTCAACGCCGGTTATCGCCAGCACCACCGCACCGAGAGCAACGAACGACACCGTTTTATACTGCACGAAGAAATTCACCGCCCAGGCAGGGTTAAGCGCCTGCAGGACTTCCGGGTTGCCGATAATACTGCGCGCGCCCAGGACGGCGAGCGTCAGGAACCACAGCAGCATCACCGGAGCAAACAGCTTGCCCACCATCCCGGTGCCGTGCTTCTGAATCATAAACAGCAGCGTCAGAACAATAATAGAGAGAGGGACGATGTATTGGTCCAGCTGCGGCGCGGCTATCTCCAGGCCTTCTATGGCCGACATCACCGATATCGCCGGCGTGATAACCACCTCGCCGTAGAAGAAGCTGCCGCCAATCAACCCCATGATTACCAGCACCGAGGTCATGCGGGCCGTCGTATTGCGCCCGGCCAGAGACATCAGCGTTAAGATCCCGCCTTCCCCGGCATTATCCGCACGCATCACAAAGGTGAGGTATTTAATGGAGACGACCAGAACCAACAGCCAAAAAATTAACGACAAAAAACCAAACACGGCGTCGCGTTCAACGCCAAACCCAAACTGCCCGGACAGGCATTCACGAAGGGTATAAAGCGGGCTGGTACCAATATCACCGTACACAACCCCGATAGCAGCCAGCGTAACAGCGGGCAACGATTGTTTATTATCAGCGCTCATAGACTAATCTTTTGTTGGAATCCCGAAAACGTGTGCTTAGTCCCTTGGCCCACAAAACGGCGCACAGTATGCACGATAATTGTGTAAATCGTACCCCTAAATGCATTTGTCTTATCTCAGCTCAAACGATACATGCGGCATAATCAGCACATTAACTGGCTAAAAATAAACGCTATACTCGCGTTTCTCCACAGGGTTAACCGCGTAAGGATGCAAAGCTAATTATGGCTCAATCACATTTGCTGGCTGAAAGAATTTCTCGTCTCAGCCAGGCGCTGGAAAAAGGACTTTTTGAGCGTCAGCACGCCGTTCGCCTTTGTTTGCTGGCGGCGCTCAGCGGCGAGAGCGTCTTTTTACTTGGCCCTCCCGGGATAGCGAAAAGCCTGATCGCTCGCCGCCTGAAATTCGCCTTTCGCGAAGCGCGCGCCTTTGAATATCTAATGACTCGCTTCTCAACGCCAGAAGAAGTTTTTGGCCCGCTTTCTATTCAGGCCCTGAAAGATGAAGGACGCTACGAGCGCCTGACCGCAGGCTATCTGCCGGAAGCCGAAATCGTGTTTCTGGACGAAATCTGGAAGGCCGGTCCGGCGATTTTAAATACCTTACTGACCGCCATTAACGAACGCCGCTTCCGCAACGGCGCCAGTGAAGAAAAAATCCCGATGCGCCTGCTGGTGGCCGCGTCTAACGAACTGCCCGAAGCGGACAGCAGCCTGGAAGCGCTTTATGATCGCATGCTGATTCGTCTGTGGCTCGACAAGGTGCAGGACAAAGGCAATTTCCGCTCAATGCTCATCAGCCAGCATGACGAGAATTTCAATCCGGTCACCGAAAGCCTGCAGGTTACCGATGAGGAATATTTCAGCTGGCAGCAGCAAATTGGCGGCATCGCGCTGCCGGATGAAGTCTTTGAGCTGATTTTCACTCTGAGGCAGCAGCTTGAGGCTACGCCCGGCGCGCCTTATGTCTCAGACCGCCGCTGGAAAAAAGCCATTCGCCTGCTGCAGGCCAGCGCCTTCTTTAACGGCCGGGATACCGTGGCGCCTATCGATCTTATCCTGCTGAGAGACTGCCTGTGGCACGACACGGCGACGATGAATTTAATGCAGCAGCAGATTGAAGTTTTGATGACCGGGCACGCGTGGCAGCAGCAGGCCATTCTCAGCAAACTCAGCGCCATCGTGCAGCGCCGCCTTCAACTTCAGCAACAAAGTAGCGACCGGGACGCCTTTACCGTGCTCAAGCAGACCGGCATGTTCAGCCGCAAACCTCAGTACCAGCTGCCGGATGAGTTAACCGGCGAAACGCTGACGCTTTTACTGCAAAAACCGCTGAAGCTGCACGACATAGAGGTTATCCATATCACCCTTGCGCGCGAAGCGCTGGCTCAGTGGCTTAATAAAGGAGGCGAGATCCGCGGCAAGCTGAACGGGATTGGCTTTGCGCAGCTGCTTAACCTCGAGGTAGACAACGGCCTGCACCTGACTATTCGCGATGTGAGCCTTCAGGCCACCCGGCTTGCGCTGCCGGGCCACCAGCAGCAGGGCGTGCCCGACGAGATCAAAAAGCAGTTCGACGATCTTGATGCCGCGCTGCACCAACAACACGAACGCTTTAACGATCAGCAAAAATGCCTGTTTATCGAAAGCGACTGGCTGGGGAAAATTGAAGCCAGCCTGCAGGATGTGGCCGCGCAGCTGAAACAGGCGCGGCAATGATAAGCGTTGAAACGCTGGATATGATCCTGGCTATTGGTGAAGGTGAACTAATAGAAGAGATCATTATTACGCTGCTGGCTGCGCCGCAGCTGGCGGTGTTTTTCGAAAAATTCCCACGTTTGAAAAAAGCAGTTAGTGAAGACTTACCTCGCTGGCGAGACCAGCTAAAGGGCCGCCTGAAGGACGGCCATGTCCCGGATGAGCTGGCGCAGGAAGTCCTTTGCTACCAGCAAAGCCAGCTGCTCAGCACCGGGCAGCTTATTACCCGGTTGCCGGAGATTATTCAGCTGCTGCACAAACTCGGCTCGCCGTTCTATGAGCAGGCCAAAACGCTGGTGGCCGAGAACCCGCACTTCACCCCGGCGCAGCATACGCTGTTTCTGCAGCGCTGGCGGCTAAGCCTGGTTGTACAGGCCACGTCGCTTAACCAACAGCTGTTAGAAGACGAGCGCGACAAGCTGCTGGCGGAGATTCAGGCGCGGCTGGCGCTCAGCGGGCAGCTGGACCCGGCGCTGGCGGAAAACGACAAGGCGGCCGGCAAGCTGTGGGATATGAGCGGCGGCGCCCTGAAGCGCGGCGATTATCAGCTAATTGTGCAATACGGCGAGTTTCTCACCGGCCAGCCGGAGCTGATGCTGCTTGCCGAACAGCTGGGGCGCTCTCGCGAAGCAAAGTCTGTGCCGCGTAAAGATTCCCCCACCGAACCCTGGCGTATGCTGGTCCGGGAGCCGGCCACCGTCCCTGAACAGGTTGATGGCCTGCAGCGCAGCGACGATATCCTGCGTCTGTTGCCACCGGAGCTGGCAACGCTGGGCATTACCGAGCTGGAGTTTGAGTTCTACCGCAGGCTGGTGGAGAAGCAACTGCTCACTTACCGCCTGCACGGTGATTCATGGCGTGAAAAAATTATCGAACGTCCGGTCGCCCATCAGGATTTTGACGAGCAGCCTCGCGGGCCATTTATTGTCTGCGTGGACACTTCCGGTTCAATGGGCGGGTTCAACGAACAATGCGCCAAAGCCTTTTGCCTCGCGCTAATGCGTATTGCCCTCGCCGATAACCGACGCTGCTTTATTATGTTGTTTTCCAGCGAAGTGGTGCGCTATGAGGTCAGCGGGCGGGACGGTATCGATCAGGCGATCCGCTTTTTAAGCCAGCATTTCAGCGGTGGGACGGATCTGGCCAGCTGTTTCCGTTCAATCCTGGAAAAAATGCAGACCGGAGACTGGCACGATGCCGATGCCGTGGTGATTTCAGATTTCATCGCCCAGCGCCTTCCAGATGATGTCGTCAGCAGCGTGAAGGCGCTGCAGCGGCAGTATCAGAACCGTTTTCACGCCGTCGCCATGTCGGGACACGGCAAGCCCGGCATCATGCGCATTTTTGACCATATCTGGCGCTTTGACACCGGGATGAGGAGCCGCCTGCTGCGTCGCTGGCGGCGTTAAGGCTTACAGCAGGTCGCTAACCTTATCCTGCACTTCTGGCGACCAGACGCCGCACTGAACCTGGCCGATGTGCGGCAGCTGCAGCAGCAGCATTGTCAGGCGTGACTGGCCGATACCGCCGCCGATGGTTTGCGGCATCTCGCCTTTTACCAGCGACTGGTGCCACTCCAGCTGAAGCCTGTCTTCATCTCCGGTGGTCGCCAGCTGGCGCTTCAGGGTTTCAGCATCCACGCGGATCCCCATAGAAGAGAGCTCTAACGCATCTTCCAGTACCGGGTTCCAGACCAGAATATCGCCGTTCAAACCCGCCAGCCCGCTTTCACCGCTCGTTGACCAGTCATCATAATCCGGGGCGCGAACGTCATGACGCTTCCCGTCCGACAGCTTGCCGCCGATACCTATCAAGAAGACAGCGCCAAGCTCTTTAGCAATAGCGCGTTCGCGGCCTTTCGCATCCAGGCCCGGGAAGCGCTGCAGCAGCGTTTCGCTATGAACAAAATGGATTTTCTCCGGCAGGAAGGCGGCCAGACCAAACCGTTCGCTAACTTCAGCCTCGGTTGCCTTAATCGCCGCCCAGATGCTCTCTACGGTTTGTTTTAGCGTGCCGGTGTGACGTTCACCGTCGCCCATCACGCGTTCCCAGTCCCACTGGTCAACATAGACCGAGTGAATAGGGGATAAACGGTCTTCATCGGGGCGAAGGGCTTTCATGTGCGTGTAAAGCCCTTCGCCCGCGCTGAAGTCATGCTGGCCTAGCGTTTTTCTTTTCCATTTGGCCAGTGAATGCACCACTTCAAACTGCGCCTGCGGCAAGGTTTTCACCTTTACCTGCACTGCTTTCTCGCTGCCAGAAAGGTTGTCCTGTGTACCATCGCCCACGCGGCTGAGGATCGGCGCCTGGACTTCAATCAGGCCAAGCTTCTCTTCCAGCTGACGGGAGAAATGGGTTTTCACAAAACTAATCTGACGTTGTTTAGCAATCCAGGCGGTTTTCATGGCTTTTCTCTTTGTTGTGTTGTTTCTTTCATCGATTAAGCAACAAAATCGACATCACATTCAATAATCAACAATAAAAAAGGTCAGCCTCTTTTTAATCGACGAATTTAAGGCTATAAAAAATGGAGAATCGGCATTTATCATAGGAAAAAGTGATGGATAATTATCAGATCGACAATCTCGATCGCGGGATACTGGAAGCATTAATGGCTAATGCGCGCACCGCCTATGCGGAACTGGCCAAGCAGTTTGGCGTCAGCCCCGGCACCATTCACGTTCGCGTAGAGAAAATGAAGCAGGCCGGGATTATTACCGGCGCGCGCATCGATATCAGCCCGAAGCAGCTTGGCTATGACGTCTGCTGCTTTATCGGCATTATTTTAAAGAGCGCGAAAGATTACCCCTCCGCCCTGACCAAGCTGGAAAACCTGGATGAGGTGACCGAGGCCTATTACACCACCGGCCACTACAGCATCTTTATAAAAGTGATGTGTCGATCCATTGATGCCCTCCAGCAGGTACTTATCAACAAGATCCAAACAATCGATGAAATTCAGTCCACCGAGACGCTGATCTCGCTGCAGAACCCGATCATGCGCACCATTCGCCCCTGAGGCCTAATTTTAATACCCATATTATCCACAGGTAGATCCCCGCTCTTTCACAGCGTACAATACGCGACGATTTGAAAAGGCGGGACACAATGGCTGATATCACTCTGATTAGCGGCAGTACGCTCGGTAGTGCCGAATATGTAGCAGAACATCTGGCAGAGAAGCTTGAAGAAGCAGGGCATGGCACCGAAATGCTGCACGGCCCTCTTTTAGACGATCTTAAAACCAGCGGTATCTGGCTTGTGGTCTCCTCTACGCACGGTGCTGGCGATCTGCCTGACAACCTACAGCCTTTCTATGACGCTATAAATGAACAGCGCCCGGATCTGAGCGGCGTAAGCTATGGTGCGATCGGGATCGGCAGCCGTGAATACGACACCTTTTGCGGTGCAATAGAGAAGATCGACCTGCTGCTGACCGAATGCGGCGCCTCTCGATTAGGATCTTTGCTCAAAATTAACATCCTCGATCACGACATTCCTGAGGATCCGGCCGAAATTTGGGTCGGTTCATGGATTAATTTACTCCCTGAAGTGTAAAGATTACGCGATCAGTTGTGGATAAGTCTGGTTAAAAGCTTGGGTTAAGCGGTAGTTATCCCAATAACAACCGTTGTTCACTTTTTGAGTTGTGCATAAACCCCTATTCTGATCCCAGCTTATACGGTGTGGGATCACCGGAAGTACACAGCAAACGATCCTTTCCAGGTTATTGATCCTAAAATGGATAAATGGCTTATCCACAGAGGTGGTCGATCCTAATAAGAGATCATAATAAAGAGATCTTTAAATAAAAAAGATCTTCTTTTAATTACCGAAGATCCCGACGCTTTCTCGAAAGACTAAAGTTGAGTAGAATCCCCAGCCCGGGAAGTCACAAACCCTCATTCGCGAAACCGAGGCAGTTACCATGTTTTATCCAGATCCTTTTGACGTCATCATCATCGGCGGGGGTCATGCAGGCACAGAGGCGGCAATGGCCGCAGCTCGTATGGGTCAGCAGACCCTGCTTCTGACACACAATATCGACACGCTGGGACAAATGTCCTGTAACCCGGCTATCGGCGGTATTGGCAAGGGACATTTGGTTAAGGAAGTGGACGCCCTCGGTGGCCTGATGGCAACCGCGATCGATCATGCAGGCATTCAGTTTAGGATACTAAACGCCAGCAAAGGCCCGGCAGTCCGCGCTACTCGTGCTCAGGCAGACCGCGTGCTTTACCGCCAGGCCGTTCGCACCGCGTTGGAAAACCAACCCAACCTGATGATTTTTCAGCAGGCGGTTGAAGATCTTATCGTTGAGAACGATCGCGTTGTCGGCGCAGTGACCCAGATGGGCCTTAAATTCCGTGCAAAAGCGGTTGTGCTCACCGTAGGGACCTTCCTGGACGGTAAGATCCACATCGGGTTGGATAACTACAGCGGTGGCCGGGCAGGCGATCCTCCGTCGATCCCGCTATCACGTCGCTTACGTGAACTGCCTCTGCGTGTAAGCCGCCTGAAAACAGGTACGCCTCCGCGTATTGACGCTCGCACCATAGATTTCAGCGTACTTGCTCCACAGCATGGGGATAACCCAATGCCGGTCTTCTCGTTCATGGGGAACGTGAACCAGCACCCAGAGCAGGTACCTTGCTACATCACCCATACCAACGAGCAGACCCATGAGGTTATTCGCAATAACCTCGACCGCAGCCCTATGTATGCGGGGATTATCGAAGGTATTGGTCCTCGCTACTGCCCTTCTATCGAAGACAAAGTGATGCGTTTCGCCGATCGTAACGCGCACCAAATCTTCCTCGAGCCAGAAGGCCTGACCAGCAACGAAATTTACCCTAACGGGATCTCCACCAGCCTGCCGTTCGACGTTCAGATGCAAATAGTCCGTTCTATGAAGGGGATGGAGAATGCGAAGATCGTTCGTCCAGGCTACGCTATTGAGTATGACTTCTTCGATCCGCGAGATCTGAAACCGACGCTTGAAAGTAAATTCATTCAGGGTCTGTTCTTTGCTGGCCAGATTAACGGCACTACCGGTTACGAAGAAGCGGCTGCTCAAGGCCTGCTTGCCGGTCTTAACGCCGCCCGCTTCTCAGCTGAGAAAGAGGGGTGGGCACCACGTCGCGACCAGGCATACCTTGGCGTGCTGGTGGACGATCTGTGTACGCTGGGTACCAAAGAACCGTACCGCATGTTTACCTCTCGTGCCGAATACCGCCTGATGCTGCGTGAAGACAACGCCGATCTGCGTTTGACCGCGGCGGGTCGTGAACTGGGCCTGGTGGACGATGCTCGCTGGGCTCGCTTTAACGACAAGCTTGAGATGATCGAGCGTGAACGTCAGCGCCTGAAAGACATCTGGCTGCATCCGCACTCTGAGCAGGTGGAAGAAGTGAATGCTCAACTTAGCGCACCGCTTTCGAAAGAAGCCAACGGCGAAGATCTGCTGCGCCGGCCGGAAATGACCTATGCTTCGATGATGCAGCTGTCCACTTTTGCACCCGGGCTGGAAGATCCTCAGGCCGCCGAGCAGGTTGAGATCCAGGTTAAATACGAAGGCTACATTGCGCGTCAGCAGGATGAGATTGAAAAACAGCAGCGCAATGAGAATACTGTGCTGCCAGCAACGCTCGACTATAGCCAGGTGAGCGGGCTGTCTAACGAGGTGATCGCCAAGCTCAACGATCACAAACCGGTTTCTATTGGTCAGGCATCGCGCATTTCAGGTATTACCCCTGCGGCAATCTCTATTTTGCTTGTCTGGCTAAAAAAACAAGGGCTGCTGCGACGCAGCGCCTAAAAACAGACGACAACAGGCCAGGCAATCCTGGCCTCTGACTGATGACAAACGGCCGAAAACGTGGTTTTCGCCTGTTTGGGGTAGACCAGAAACAGAATTTTTTGTTTTTATGCGACCCAATTTCAGGACTTTTAAACGAGCAGGCCAGGCATTCCTGGCCTCTTTTTTTGATGGGTTTACGACGTGCTGACTAAATTATCTCGCCTGCTGAAAGAAGCGGGCATCACCTTACCTGAAAACCAGCAGCAGCAGCTGGTGGGCTATGTTTCGCTGCTCGACAAATGGAACAAGGCCTACAACCTCACTTCCGTGCGTAATCCTGATGAAATGCTGGTGCGCCATATTCTTGACAGCATTGTGGTTGAACCGCATTTACAGGGAAGCCGGTTTATCGACGTGGGCACAGGCCCTGGTCTTCCGGGCATCCCGCTGGCCATTGTGCGTCCGGACTCGCACTTTACCCTGCTGGACAGCCTCGGCAAGCGCGTACGGTTTCTGCGCCAGGTGCAGCACGAACTGAAGCTTGAGAACATCACGCCGGTCCAAAGCCGGGTAGAAGATTTCCCGGCAGAGCCGCCGTTTGACGGCGTCATCAGCCGTGCTTTTGCCTCGCTAAGCGACATGGTGAACTGGTGTCACCATCTGCCTATGGAACAGGGGCGGTTCTATGCGCTGAAAGGGGTACGTCCGGATGAAGAGATCGCCGCCCTGCCTGTCGGATTCGCTGTTGAAGATATCGTCAAACTCGACGTGCCGAGCCTGGAAGGGGAGAGGCATTTGGTGCTGATTAAGGCAAACAAAACTTAATATTTATCAAAAAACGGCGCGATTGAAATGTTTCACTGAGGTTAAAAAGCGACGGGGTTGCCGATGAAATGGTTGGTTACATTTAACTAAATTTTAACTCGGAATTATCCTGCTTTTAACCTCGCGGCGTTTAATTACCCGGGTAATAGTTTTATTTGAAAATATCATCCGACTAAAATTATGCCGAAAAACGGCCTGCTTCAGATGTTAAAAGTTTAACTGGAATGTCAATGAAAGGTTTTAATGATGTTTCAGCGTGTTTTAAACAGAGTGCACATTAATCAGCTTAATTATCAGTCATCTGCAATTGGTGCCTTCTTAGGCTACAAAATAACGCCTGACGATAAGATGTCTAATTTGTGATCGTGTGCACGCTTTGTTGTCCGGGATTTCGGCTTATTTGCACTTTTTGAGGAAGCCGATGCGATTCACCAAAAGTCAGAAAATGGCCGTGCAGAAAATTAATTAAACATTTGTTCACCTTTTCGCTACTTATTGTTTGAAATCACTGGGCCGCACCGTATAATTTGCTCGCTTTTTGAGGCTTGACTCAGCGTCGCAAAGACAGTTTTATACGACACGCGACATACCTCATAGGGAGCAGGAGTAGGAAACATCATGTCTGTGTCGCTCGTGAGTAAGAACGTGGCTCGTAAGCTTCTGTTCATCCAACTTCTGGCTGTCGTAGCAATTGGACTGCTGTTTTGCCTTAAAGGTCCCGCTTGGGGCGCTTCCGCCATCGGCGGGGGCATGGCGGTTTGGCTGCCAAACGTGCTGTTTATGATTTTTGCCTGGCGCCATCAGGCGCATACACCCTCAAAAGGCCGTGTGGCCTGGACATTCGCCTTCGGCGAAGTGCTGAAGGTGATTGCGACCTTTATCATTCTGGTGGTGGCGCTGGCGTACTTTAAGGCGGTGGTATTGCCGCTAATAGTGACGTGGGTTTCGGTGCTGGTTGTGCAGATACTCGCACCAGCTGTAATTAACAACAAAGGGTAAGAGGCATCATGTCTGCAGGAGAAATCTCTACACCGCAGGAGTATATAGGTCACCACCTGAATAACCTTCAGCTGGACCTGCGTACTTTCTCGCTGGTGGATCCGCATAACCCCCCGGCTACCTTCTGGACGCTCAACATCGACTCCATGTTCTTCTCAGTATTTCTGGGTCTGGTGTTCCTGGTGTTGTTCCGTAAAGTAGCGAAAACCGCAACCAGCGGCGTCCCGGGTAAATTCCAGACTTTTGTAGAGCTGATTATTGGCTTTGTACATGGCAGCGTGAAAGACATGTACCATGGCAAAAGCAAGGTTATCGCTCCACTGGCTCTGACGATTTTCGTCTGGGTCTTCCTGATGAACGTGATGGACCTGTTGCCTATCGATTTGCTGCCATACATTGGTGAGCACTTCTTTGGCCTGCCTGCCCTGCGTGTGGTGCCGTCTGCAGACGTGAATATCACCCTCTCTATGGCGCTGGGCGTGTTTGTCCTCATTCTGTTCTACAGCATCAAAATGAAAGGCATTAGCGGCTTCACGAAAGAGCTGACGCTGCAGCCGTTCAATCACTGGGCATTTATTCCGTTCAACTTAATCCTTGAAGGGGTAAGCCTGCTGTCCAAACCTGTATCACTGGGTCTGCGACTTTTCGGCAACATGTATGCCGGTGAGCTGATTTTCATTCTGATTGCTGGCCTGCTGCCGTGGTGGTCACAGTGGATTCTGAATGTGCCTTGGGCCATTTTCCACATCCTGATTATTACGCTGCAAGCCTTCATCTTCATGGTTCTGACGATCGTCTATCTGTCGATGGCGTCTGAAGAACATTAATTTACTTACCACTACTGCGTTTAACTGAAACAAACTTGGAGACTGTCATGGAAAACCTGAATATGGATCTGCTGTACATGGCTGCCGCTGTGATGATGGGTCTGGCGGCAATCGGTGCTGCGATCGGTATCGGCATCCTCGGGGGCAAATTCCTGGAAGGCGCTGCACGCCAACCAGATCTGATTCCACTGCTGCGTACTCAGTTCTTTATCGTAATGGGTCTGGTGGATGCAATCCCAATGATCGCTGTTGGTCTGGGTCTGTACGTGATGTTCGCCGTCGCTTAGTGAGCGATGTTTGAGTCATCTAGTAATATCAGAACGTTAACTAACAAAGAGGCATTGTGCTGTGAACATTAACGCAACAATCCTCGGCCAGGCCATCGCGTTTGTCCTGTTTGTTCTGTTCTGCATGAAGTATGTATGGCCGCCATTAATGGCAGCCATCGAGAAACGTCAAAAAGAAATTGCTGACGGTCTTGCTTCTGCTGAACGTGCTCACAAGGACCTTGACCTTGCACAGGCCAACGCGACCGACCAGCTGAAAAAAGCCAAAGCGGAAGCTCAGGTGATCATTGAGCAGGCGAACAAACGCCGTGCCCAGATCCTTGATGAAGCGAAAACTGAGGCAGAGCAGGAACGTAATAAAATCGTGTTACAGGCTCAGGCAGAAATCGACGCTGAGCGTAAACGCGCTCGTGAAGAGCTGCGTAAGCAGGTCGCTCTGCTGGCAATTGCCGGTGCCGAGAAGATAATCGAACGTTCCGTAGATGAAGCTGCTAACAGCGACATCGTCGATAAACTGGTCGCTGAACTGTAAGGAGGGAGGGGCTGATGTCTGAATTTGTTACTGTAGCTCGCCCCTACGCCAAAGCAGCTTTTGACTTTGCCGTCGAACACCAGAGCGTAGACCGCTGGCAGAACATGCTGGCGTTTGCTGCCGAGGTAACGAAAAACGAACAAATGGAAGAGCTTCTTTCCGGTGCACTGGCACCCGAGACGCTCGCAGATTCGTTCATCGCCATTTGCGGCGAGCAGCTGGACGCCAACGGCCAGAACCTGATTAAGGTGATGGCTGATAATGGTCGTTTAAAAGCGCTCCCGGATGTTCTCGAGCAGTTTGCGCATTTACGCGCGCTGAGTGAAGCGATTGCAGAGGTTCAGGTAACTTCTGCTGCTGAACTGAGTAATGAGCAACTCGCGAACATCACGACCGCAATGGAAAAACGTCTGTCACGCAAAGTTAAGCTGAATTGCAAAATCGATAAGTCTGTTATGGCGGGCGTTATCATCCAGTCGGGTGATATGGTCATTGACGGTAGCGTACGCGGCCGTCTTGAACGCCTTGCAGACGTCTTGCAGTCTTAAGGGGACTGGAGCATGCAACTGAATTCCACCGAAATCAGCGAACTGATCAAGCAGCGCATTGCTCAGTTCAATGTTGTGAGTGAAGCTCACAACGAAGGTACAATTGTTTCTGTAAGTGACGGTATTATCCGCGTTCACGGCCTGGCCGATTGTATGCAGGGTGAGATGATTTCCCTGCCGGGAAACCGTTACGCTATCGCACTGAACCTGGAGCGCGACTCCGTAGGTGCTGTCGTTATGGGTCCATACGCTGACCTTGCCGAAGGCATGAAAGTTAAGTGTACTGGCCGTATTCTGGAAGTGCCGGTCGGCCGTGGCCTGCTGGGCCGCGTGGTGAACACCCTGGGTGCGCCAATCGACGGTAAAGGTCCGGTTGATAACGATGGCTTCTCGCCAATCGAAGTTATCGCACCGGGCGTAATCGAACGTCAGTCCGTCGACCAGCCGGTTCAGACCGGTTATAAATCCGTCGATGCGATGATTCCAATCGGCCGTGGCCAGCGTGAGCTTATCATCGGTGACCGTCAGACCGGTAAAACCGCGATGGCAATCGATGCCATCATCAACCAGCGTGACTCCGGCATCAAATGTGTGTACGTGGCTATCGGCCAGAAAGCGTCCACCATTTCTAACGTGGTTCGTAAACTGGAAGAGCACGGTGCACTGTCCAACACTATCGTTGTTGTGGCGACGGCGTCCGAATCCGCTGCACTGCAATACCTGGCGCCATATGCCGGTTGCGCAATGGGCGAATACTTCCGCGACCGCGGTGAAGATGCGCTGATCGTATACGATGACCTGTCTAAACAGGCTGTTGCTTATCGTCAGGTTTCCCTGCTGCTTCGTCGTCCACCAGGCCGTGAAGCATTCCCAGGCGACGTGTTCTACCTCCACTCCCGTCTGCTGGAGCGCGCATCCCGCGTTAACGCGGAATACGTGGAAGCTTTCACCAAAGGTGAAGTTAAAGGTAAAACCGGCTCACTGACCGCTCTGCCGATCATCGAAACCCAGGCGGGTGACGTTTCCGCGTTCGTTCCGACCAACGTAATTTCCATTACCGATGGTCAGATCTTCCTGGAAACCAACCTGTTTAACTCCGGTATTCGTCCGGCGGTTAACCCAGGTATTTCGGTATCTCGTGTTGGTGGTGCTGCTCAGACCAAGATCATCAAGAAACTGTCCGGTGGTATCCGTACCGCGCTGGCACAGTATCGTGAACTGGCTGCGTTCTCTCAGTTCGCATCCGATCTGGACGAAGCAACCCGTAAACAGCTGAGCCACGG
>NZ_DASYBS010000155.1:0-3845 GCF_036500665.1 Cedecea sp. | reverse complement strand
GTTCTGTGTAAAAGGCTGGTCATTCGGGCAAGATCGTGAGTACCACACATAACTTCAAACAGATAATCACTGTCCGGGTTGTAGTCGCACATTGAGATAACGGCCATTGTCAGCGCATTGAAAGTTTCACGTCGTTCTGAGCGAATAGAAACGCGCTGATTGCGTTCACAGCGAAGTTTATAAATGTGCCGGTTACGATTCCAGTCGTGAACTTCTAAAGCAGCAGCAAAACGCCTGGCAGCCACAAAGTCGGGAAAATTCCCAATAAACTCAGGGGTGCAATGCCGATGTACGCTCTTACGAGAGGGTGTCGATGTATGTACTGACTGGTTAATCACAGCCGCCCGCACTTATGGCGAGTAGCAAAGGTTGAAATGTACACATGATGGGGTATAATCCTTCATAGGTTTCGTACCTAGCCCCGTTAATCATGATCGCGTCGCCAAACAAGATGCATGATTTTCGGGGCTTTGTTTTTAGGGCGATACCAACCTCGTATCAAGCCCGCTCCCTCGTCAGTCGCAACTGACTTGCAAACATTCTACCCAAAACCTTCAGTTCCGCAAGTATATGTAAAGGATCAGCAACACGATCCCGGAAAATGTGTACTAATTGCTCTCTCTTCAACTGCTTATTTAAATCAACCAATTACATAAATTTCTTTTTTTTGAGAAGTTGATCTTTCGAAGAATTTTAGCAATTTCTTATAGCTATGATTTAAAAGGAAAATAATCTCCAAGACTGATTTTAGTCACTTCAATTTCTCGGCTCATAACAAACAAGATATGAGCACCTATGAAATTTAACAACATTTACAAATATCAGAGTGATTTTAGGCCTAACTACAAGCAGACAGGACTAAGATATTTGCCAATACTCATATTGCCGTGGATTTTTGAAAGAACTACAGAGTGAAGGCATGACGATAACTCCCGAAATTTTGCGAGCACTGAGTCCATTTCGGCAACATCTCAACCGGTTTGGTGTTTTCGAATTGCGAAAGCGTGAAGTTGACCCCATTGATTATGGGATCCGATTGTAGTTATTTGAAATAACTACAATCGCTCTTTATTTAGAAAGAACATTTATGTGTCGTGACACACAATGATGATCACACTCACGCGCAATAAATGCCTCTTTTCAAATCACATTACTGAGACACTCACGTAGTGTATCTGAGATGGGTTATAATGGCAGCACGAGCGGCGCACATTTCCTCTACCAGTTCGGTCGAACGCGGTGGATTCAATGTGCCGTACATTAACTGCCGGATTTATGGCGGTCTGGCGTCAAACCTGCGGCCGAGTGCGCGGATAATGCCTCTTCATAGGAATGGATCTGTGCACAGGCTTTTTTCAGAAAGTCAGGCGCAAAACCGCTGGTCGGAGACGCAAATGGAGTATCCAGAAAGGCGTCAACAATACGGACAGCTTTGTAAGGTGTAACAATCCTTTCGCCCAGCGACAAAACGTTGCAGTTGTTAATCATGCGGCAAAGCAGTGCCGTTTCCAGCGATTCAACCAGTCCGCAATAGACTCCCGGAAATTTGTTCGCCACAATACTGACACCCATGCCACTGCTACAAAACAGGATCCCACGGGGAAAAGCCTGTTCTGACACTGCCTTGCCTACGGCGTAGCCCGCTTCGTAATAAGGCACCTCCTGGTTGTCGGTCGAGCCTACATCGAACACCTCAAACCCCCGGCTAACCAGATGCAGTTTCACCTGGTCCTTCAGCCCCTTGCCTGCGGGATCAGCCGCAATAATGATCTTCTCTTTCATAATGAGTTCCTTTTGTCCGTAAAAACACAGGAGGGACGACTCCCCTCTGTTATTCGGTTACTCTGGGGTCAGGTACCCGGGGGTTTAACCCACAATGCGGTTTCCCCTGAACAAAAAAACCGGACCATATGCATAATCATCAATCATGTCGTAGAACTTTCCGATAGTAGAGTTGTTACAGTGCTGTAGAAATGCGGTTTCATTCTCGTACACCTCATCCAGATAAAAGCGGTTTCGGTTGTTTTCATCGCGAATGACCTCGAAACGGGCGGTACCTGGCTCATTGTGCAGCGATCCACTGGCATCAAACAGAGCGGCTTTCGCAAAAGCATCCCGCTTGTCAGAAGGAACATCAAACTGGACCAGAACGTGATAACTCATGATCACACCTCGTAATGTGAAATAGCAGCGCATCACCATAATGCGTTGCCGATGCAGGAAGAGGCATCATCCGCTTGCTACACAATAAGTAAAAGTGACTTATTGTGGCCAATACCCTCATAAAAGGGGACTGTTATGAAACTCTCTCAACTGCGTTTTTTTTGCGCAGTGGTTGAACAAGGCACCATCGCCGCCGCCGCCGACATGTGGTATTGCGTACCGTCAAACATCACGATGCGCATTCATGAGCTCGAACGCCAGCTGGGTGTCGCGCTGTTTTCCCGTGAGAAAAACCGCCTGATGGTGACCCCGGAAGGGCGCCTGTTGTACAGGAAAGCGAAAAACATGCTGGAAATGGCTACTGAGGCAGAACAACTCTTTTACAATGTGTCAAAAACCGGTTTGTTAAATGTGGGGGCGCTTGACGTTGCACTCAGCGCCCATTTACCACAACGGATAGCCGACTACCTTCTTCGTGAGCCTGGTGTTGAACTGAACCTGCATTGCGGGCAATCATTTACACTGGAGCGACAACTGATTGAGGGGGAACTTGATCTCATCATTTCGGATGGCCCTGTAGAACATCCATTGCTGACCAGCGCACTTGCCTTTTGTGAGTGCCTGAAATTAATCACACCTATGGAGGTCAGTAACCTGTCAGCCATGCAACTTGCCCGGTACGATCTGTATGTATTTGGCGAAAAATGTTATTACCGGCACCAGGTGAACCGCTGGTTGGCGTTATCCGGGATATCCCCGCGTGCGGTACTCGAGATAGAGTCTTATCCGGTCATGTTTGCGTGTGTGGCGAGTGGAATCGGTTGTGCCTGCGTGCCGGAGAGTTTTATCGCGGACACCCCGACATTTCGGGTGCACTCACTCGACCTTATCGGATCGTGCAACATGTATTTCGTCTGGCGCAAACACTTAAAATCACCTGTAGTCGTAGAGTTTATCAGGATTCTGTCAGAGCAGGAGTAACAAGCAACAGTGTGTCGTATCTTTTTGATAAAGATTTAAAAAAATTGCACGACCCCACACGAATAAAACAAGAGATCCGGCAAAAAAGGTTTCCGCCAGTTCTGGTAGAGCCGGAAATCGAGCAGAGCGACGTTGACAGGTATGAGCTGGCAAAAGAAGCCAGGGTCAGGAAGTTTGGCAAAGCTTTACCTACCAAACAAATCAGGCATCTACAGTACAAGTGATTTGTGATGGATATGATCTTTGAAGCGTTGGGTTAACCATTGTTGCAAATTTAGGTTTAGCCCTACGGGACGGAGCAAACGAATAACTCATAAAATGATTATAAATAATGAAGTTAATATAACTTTTAGGCTTATTGCCAAAAATTAACGAATCCTTGCGGTCACCCTATCTGGCGGGACGGCCATCGATATATGAAAGCCGGGGTGATGCTGGGCGATTTCTTCAGCCAGGGGGTGGCGCAGCTGAATTTATTTGATGAAACCGGGCCACAGGCAAACAGCGCAGCGCTGATGCGTGTCATCGACGGAATGAATCAGAGTGGGAAGGGCAGACTATGGTTTGCCGGGCAGGGAATACAGAAAGCATGGGCCATGAAAAGGGAAATGCTGTCACCTGCCTGGACCACAAGATTTTCTGATCTGCCGGTGGCCAGGTAACGTTTTGGCCTGACTATTGGCCGGTAAGGCATCCTTTCC
>NZ_DASYBS010000154.1:0-2520 GCF_036500665.1 Cedecea sp. | reverse complement strand
GGTATTTTATGTATTGATGACATATACCCTGGAAATAACCAGCCAATGCAAATAATAGCGCCGCTCATTTTTTATATAGGGCACTCTGTTGGCAGACGCATATAATAAGTCACACCGCCCCTTGTCCGCGCCGCGGTATTTGGCCGGCAACACAGACTCAGAGAATATTCAGAATCGCCACCGCCGTACCGTTAAAGCTGCCGGCCCCCACTTCGCCTGAGGTAATCAAGGTCGATTTAAAGGTCACGTTACTGCCTGATGCGCCCGGTACGGACAGCGTAGCGCCTGCGGCACCCTCAATGCCATTTACCGTCAGCCGGGACTGCAGGCCTGAGCTTAACGGCACGGTACTGCTCCCCCCCAGGGCGACCACCGCCTTGATATTGACCGTCGCCGTGCGGGTGCAACTGACGTACGCCGTGCTGGTCGCCGTATGGCCATTGACGCTGCCGCTATCCTGAACGCCGTGGCGCAGATAAATGTCACCGCTCAGCGAGCAACTTAGCGGCGGTGGCGGCGGCTCCGTCGGCGGTGGGGTCATGGTGCCCTGGCAGCTGTTTCCTACGCCATAGGTGAGGTTTGAAGCAAAAATATACAGGACAAAACAGTAGTTATTGCCCGGCGACCAGTCTTTAACCACGCCGCTTTTCGGCAATGCCGCCAGCGACCAGGTCTGAAGAATATCTTGAGGACTCTGTGACCCTCTTAAATTGACCGTGTCATTAAACAATGGTGGCTGATACGGGTTATCCCCCAGAAAGAATTTTACGAAGCACTGGTTACCAGAGAGTATGCCGCCGCAGTTCGCCCGTTTCACGGCGTCATGGTCTCTGGCCTCGGTGATGGTATAGCGCAGATCGCTGCCGACAAGCTCCCAGTTGATATCGACATTTCCAGCCAGTGCATAATGCGGTAAACACAATGCCAGCCATACAGTGTGGCGCTTCACCCATCGTTTAAGGCAATAAAACATTAATTCTCCAGAAAAAATTATCTATAATTAACTTTGTTTATATAATTCATTAAACCTTTAGAAGGATTAGTTGCCAGACATATAAAAATAACGCCCTATCTATTTTAGAAAAAACTAGAAATAAGCGTCGCGCTACCCGTGATCACCCCGGAACCTGGCGTGCCTGTCGTGGTTAAAACCGAAGATATTTTCACGTCAATATTTCGAGAGTTGCCAACATAAACATTAGTACCACTTGCACCTAACTTGTCATTAATGAATAGTTGGGCGTAGGTATTGCCATCTGACAACCTGACTCTGCTACTGCTGTCAATCCCACTTATCTTTAAATTGATTGTCGCCGGATTTAAACATCGAATATTAGTATAGCGACTTGCACGATTCTGATCGATCGCATCTCTCGCTACAGTCCCGTACATCAGCGACACCGGGCCGTCAATGTAACAGGCGTTTGGATTTGGATTGGTGATAAAATAGTTGCATTGGCTCCCTGGCAACACCGCAACAACACCGGATCTCACGCCATATTTCATCCCAAAACAGATAGGGCTATTATTGTTAATTAACCAGGGGCCCGTCAGCGTAATCTCACTGCCTATGCCAAACCGGCGTTTATAAAGGCGGCCAACTTCCCCAGTAGTTCTCAGGCCTCTGGTTTCTGCAGGTTGTAGAACATTTCCCAACAGGATTTCGTGACCACTTTTAATTTCCGGATGAAAACCGACGGCGACCTCACACCCTGACGAGATACAGTTTGCAGGCATCGGCGTATGGGTTTCAATCCAGTCATGAATGATATATTTCAACGTTCCCGATGTCGCTGTACTCGTAAAACTCACCACTTCGATGCTGGTTTCACTTGCAGATACCTTAACGTTACCTGTTAAAATATAACAGATAAGAACAAATGGAATTGACGTAGATATTTTCAACATACTCCATCCTTCTTATTTATTATCAAATATCAATAACGCAGGTGTTCGCCATTACTTAATGCGGCAAACGTTGCGCCAACAAGACCCATAACTCACTGATACTCCAGCATAAACGTGGTGATAGCCGAAAATACGCCACGACCGATGCTTTTATTGGTGATAGCCGCCGGTTCCGCCTGTACATAAGCCTGCAGCGGCAGGTTGCTGTTACCGTTGATCAGCGGAAAGCCGGGGCCCGCTTTATTCAGCAGCACGGGCTTGCCGTCGGCGGTTTCGATACCGATCGCCACCCCAGAGGCCTGGCTGGCGCCGTCCAGCGCCAATAGCCCCGGCAACCCCTGGCTTTCTGTACCGCTAAAGCTGATTTTCACCGTATTACCCAGGCTGATATCGCAGTCCTGCAGGCGCAGTGTGAACGCTTTACTGTGGGTACGGCCATTCAGGTAGAGATACTTGTCAATCACCGTGCCAAACTCCAGCGCGACCGCCTCGTCGCCGGGGTGCAGCGTGCAGGGTTCCGCCACCAGCGCCCCGTGCAGCAACACATTCTCCGCCGCGCCGGCCGGCCACCAGACAGCCAGGCCAGTAACCAGTACTAGCGCCCGTCCTATC
>NZ_DASYBS010000153.1:0-110925 GCF_036500665.1 Cedecea sp. | reverse complement strand
CGGTAAACCCACCGGCTATCACCCAAACATTCGGGGTCGTTCGCGATTCGTTCCCGACGATCGCTCTCTTTCGCTGTTCCCGACAGCTCAACCCCGCCTGAGTTGGGTCATAACCGGGGGCGATGAGAGCCGGGAACAAGGGCGTGGCTGTGAGACTTGCAGCGACTGTGACGCTCTGTGTAGCTGCGGATTTGAAGCGAGGCACGGTTCCGGCTTAAATCGCCTCCGTTTTCTCTCCGACTGGCCAGGGTCCGGACGTCGGGAACGCATCTCAGCCGTCCCAGGACTGGGAGATAAAATGGAGGTCTGCCGCTTGCGGCGATTTATTTGGCCGGGAGTCCGGGTTCTTAGGGGAGTGACGGTGACTTCCCTAAGACGTTCACCGGTTCAGTGGTGACATCTGAAACAGGACTGGAAGTGAACGGAACCTTAGCAGATTCTTCCTGGAGCATATTTCTTACTAAGAGACAGCCCCCAGGGTAACTCCCTATCCCCGCAAATGCTCCGCATGAAAACGCAAATGATCCTCCACAAACGTGGCGATGAAATAGTAACTGTGGTCGCAGCCCGGCTGAATGCGCAGCGTCAGCGGCCAGCCTTTCTCCTGCGCGACTTTTTCAAACTCTTCTGGCCTTAGCTGGTCGGCCAGGAACTGATCGTCATCCCCCTGATCGATAAGCGTTGGCAGCTGTGCTGACGGCGGCGCTTTACCCAGCAGGCAGCAACTGTCCCATTCTTGCCACAAAGATTCATCTTCACCGAGATAGGCCCTGAAGGCTTTTTGCCCCCACGGGACGCGGGTGGGGTTAACGATAGGCGCAAAAGCAGAAACCGAGCGGAAGCGGCCGGGGTTTTTCAGCGCCATGATCAACGCGCCGTGTCCGCCCATGGAGTGGCCAAAGATTGAGGCTTTCTCGCTGACGCTGAAATTATCCGCAATCAGCTGCGGCAGCTCATCGCGCAGGTAGTCATACATGCGGAAGTGCGTTGACCACGGCTGTTGGGTAGCGTTGAGGTAAAAGCCTGCGCCCTGGCCCAGGTCATAGCCCGCGTCGTTTGGCACGTCTTCGCCGCGTGGGCTGGTGTCCGGCATCACCAGTACAATGCCAAGCTCTGCCGCTACGCGCTGTGCGCCTGCTTTAGTCGTGAAGTTTTCATCGTTACAGGTCAGCCCGGAAAGCCAGTAAATCACCGGCGGTGGCGCGGTGCCCGCCGGAGGCGGGAGAAAAATACTGAATGTCATTGGGCAGTTAAGCACGGTGGACGGGTGGCGCCAGCGCTGCTGCCAGCCTTCGAAACATCGGTGTTCTTCCAGTAATTCCATCCAGAGGCTCCTTACATATTTTCAATAGTTATGAACAACTTTCACTTCACCTGAGTCTAGCCATCCCGCATTATGGCCGCAACGGTATTGTTCCGCCCGCTCAGGCGATGAACGGTTATTTCGATTTCAATAATTATGCCCGGCACTACTGGATTCTAAGCACGTGCTGCCGCACAATAAGCGGACACTTTGCCCCATGAAGGGCAGGGGTCAGCCACACCTGCAGGAGAAAACAGCATGTCATCACTCTCAAAAGAAGCCGCCCTGGTTCATGAGGCGCTGCTGGCGCGCGGTCTGGAAACGCCGCTGCGTCCGCCGTTACGTGAACTGGATAATGAAACTCGTAAAAGCCAGATTGCCGCCCATATGACGGAAATCATGCAGCTGCTTAATCTCGATTTGAGTGACGACAGCCTGATGGAAACGCCGCATCGCATCGCCAAAATGTATGTCGATGAGATTTTCTCCGGCCTGGACTACGCGAACTTCCCGAAAATCACCGTCATTGAAAATAAAATGAAGGTTGATGAAATGGTCACCGTGCGCGATATCACCCTGACCAGCACCTGCGAGCACCACTTCGTGACTATCGACGGTAAAGCCACCGTGGCGTATATCCCGAAAGATACCGTCATTGGCCTGTCTAAAATTAACCGCATCGTGCAGTTTTTTGCTCAGCGCCCGCAGGTTCAGGAACGCCTGACCCAGCAGATCCTGACCGCGCTGCAAACGCTGTTGGGCACCAACAACGTGGCGGTTTCCATTGATGCCGTGCATTACTGCGTGAAAGCACGTGGCGTGAAAGACGCTACCAGCGCGACCACCACCACGTCACTCGGTGGCCTGTTTAAGTCCAGCCAGAATACGCGTCAGGAGTTCCTGCGCGCAGTACGCCACAATTAATTCCCCAGGCAGGTATCCGTGGAGAGAAATGTCACCCTGGACTTCGTCCGCGGTACCGCCATTCTGGGCATCCTGCTGCTTAATATTGTCGCCTTTGGCCTGCCGAAGGCGGCTTATCTCAACCCGGCCTGGTATGGCGAAATAACCTCCCGTGACGCCTGGACCTGGGCGGTAATGGATCTGTTTGCCGAAGTTAAATTTCTCACGCTTTTCGCGCTGCTGTTTGGGGCGGGCCTGCAAATGCTGCTGGCTCGCGGCTCACGCTGGATCCAGTCGCGGCTCACGCTGCTGGTATTGCTGGGCTTTATCCACGCGCTGCTGCTCTGGGACGGCGACATTCTGCTGGCTTACGGCCTGACAGGGCTGGTGTGCTGGCGGCTGATTCGTGACGCAACCGGGCAAAATCAGCTCTTTAAGACCGGCGTCGTGCTGTACCTCATCGGCATTGGCGTGCTGGTGCTGCTCGGCGTGATTTCAGGTGACGGTCTTAACCGTTCCTGGGTGCCGGATGCGGCTAATCTGCAGTATGAGCGATGGTGGAAGCTGAGCGGCGGTAGCGAAGCCATCAGCAACCGCGCGGATTTACTCTCTTCAAACCTGGTGGCGCTGGGCGCGCAGTACGGCTGGCAGCTGGCGGGCATGATGCTCATCGGCGCGGCTCTGATGCGCAGCGGCTGGCTGAAAGGGGAGTTTAGCCTGAAGCATTACCGCCGAGCCGGTGCCATTTTGATCGTCATCGGCATGGCGATTAATCTGCCGGCAATTTTGGCCCAGTGGCACCTGAAGTGGGATTACCGCTGGTGTGCGTTGCTGTTACAGGCGCCACGCGAGCTGAGCGCACCGTTTCAGGCTATTGGCTACGCCGCGCTGGCGTGGGGGTTCTGGCCTCAGCTTTCGCGCTTCAGGCTGGTGGGCTGGATTGCCTGCGTCGGGCGGATGGCGCTGACGAACTACCTGCTGCAAACGCTCATCTGCACAACCTTGTTCTATCGCTTTGGTTTATATATGAAATTCGACCGTCTCGCGCTGCTGGCCTTTGTGCCCGCCGTGTGGGCGGTGAACATCCTGCTGTCGGTGCTCTGGCTGCGTTACTTCCGTCAGGGGCCGGTGGAATGGCTCTGGCGGCAGTTAACCGCTCGTGCTTCAGGGGATGCGTTACGCAAAGCACGGAGATAATGATATTCGTCACAAAGGTTAACGAATTGTATGTAACCGCTTTCATCGCTGTGATCGACTTCACGCCACGCCGCCCCTCACTCCCCGCAAAATAGCCACCTTGCCTAAAACAGGGTGCACCTATGAGACCGACTCCCCCAACGCCGATTACCATTCGTGACGTTGCCCGTATCGCCGGGGTTTCAGTAGCGACAGTATCCCGAGTATTAAATAACAGCGCGCTGGTCAGCCCGGAAACGCGCGAAAACGTCATGCAGGCGGTTGCTGAGCTGGGCTACCGTCCAAACGCCAATGCGCAAGCGCTGGCCACCCAGGTTAGCGACACCATCGGCGTGGTGGTGATGGACGTCTCCGATCCCTTCTTCGGGGCGTTGGTCAAAGCCGTGGATATGGTTGCCCAGCAGCACAATAAATATTTACTGATCGGCAATAGCTATCACCAGGAAGAAAAAGAGCGACATGCCATCGAGGTCCTGATCCGTCAGCGGTGTAGCGCCCTGATTGTTCACGCCAAGGCGCTGAGCGATGCGGAGCTTGCCGTTTTCCTTGAACAAGTGCCCGGCATGGTGCTGATAAACCGTCTGGTGCCCGGCTACGCTCACCGCTGCGTTTGTCTGGATAACGTCAGCGGCGCGGTAATGGCTACGCGTATGCTGCTGAATCAGGGGCATTCGCGTATCGGTTATCTGGCCTCCAGCCATCAGATTGAAGATAACGACCAGCGCCATCAGGGCTGGCTACAGGCGCTGGCGGAGCAGGGGATCGTGCCGCCGGAAGCGTGGGTTGGCATGGGGACGCCAGACATGCAGGGCGGCGAGGCGGCAATGGTTGAGCTGCTGGGGCGAAACCTGCAGCTCAGCGCAGTCTTCTCTTATAACGACAGTATGGCCGCCGGCGCGCTAACGGCGCTGAAAGACAACGGCATTGTCGTGCCGCAGCATGTCTCGATTATCGGCTTTGACGATATTCCTATCGCCCGTTATACCGACCCGCAGCTGACAACCGTGCGCTATCCGGTGGTTTCGATGGCTCGCCTGGCGACCGAACTGGCGTTACAGGGCGCGGCAGGCCAGCTGGATCGTGATGTAACGCACTGTTTTATGCCGACTTTAGTCCGCCGTCATTCGGTGGCGATAAAGCAAAATGTGGCGTCGATCACTCCGCTGTCAAAGAGTTAGATGTAACCGGTTTCAATCTGTGAGTAAATTCACAGTTAATTAACATTGCGCTGACTATTATGTCAGCGTTTTATCAGCTGAAACACGATGTAACGGTGACTACTCACTTTTAGCATCGTGATAAGGCCAAAGACGACCATAAAAACGCAGTATTGGATTGTTACCGAACACGGAAGTGCAATTATTTTAGGATAACTTCGGCATTCAGTAACTTTTTAATAACATTACTGTCCTGCCTGGTTTCGAACGCGAACTACCCTGCAAAATAAAAACCGGAGATACCATGAATAAGAAGGTTTTGACCCTGTCCGCCGTGATGTCCTGCATGCTGTTTGGTGCCGCTGCGAACGCTGCTGACCGTATTGGTGTGACCATTTATAAATACGACGACAACTTCATGTCAGTGGTTCGTAAGGCCATCGAGAAAGATGCTAAAGCGTCGCCAGATGTGCAGCTGCTGATGAACGACTCCCAGAACGACCAGTCCAAACAGAACGACCAGATCGACGTTCTGCTGGCAAAAGGCGTGAAAGCGCTGGCCATCAACCTGGTTGACCCGGCCGCAGCGGGCACCGTTATCGAAAAAGCACGTGCGCAAAACGTCCCGGTCGTGTTTTTCAACAAAGAGCCATCCCGCAAGGCGCTGGATAGCTACGACAAAGCTTACTACGTGGGTACTGACTCCAAAGAGTCCGGGATCATTCAGGGCGACCTGATCGCCAAGCACTGGGCGGCTAACCCGGCATGGGATCTGAACAAAGACGGTCAGGTGCAGTTCGTGCTGCTGAAAGGCGAACCGGGCCATCCGGATGCCGAAGCGCGTACCACTTACGTTATCAAAGAGCTGAACGACAAAGGTCTGAAAACTCAGCAGCTGCAGCTGGATACCGCAATGTGGGACACCGCTCAGGCTAAAGACAAAATGGACGCCTGGCTCTCTGGCCCGAACGCTAACAAAATTGAAGTGGTAATCGCCAACAATGATGCAATGGCCATGGGTGCGGTAGAAGCGCTGAAAGCGCACAACAAAACCTCAATTCCAGTGTTCGGCGTAGATGCCCTGCCGGAAGCGCTGGCACTGGTGAAATCCGGTGCAATGGCCGGTACCGTGCTGAACGACGCTAACAACCAGGCGAAAGCGACCTTTGACCTGGCGAAAAACCTGGCCGACGGTAAACCAGCCGCTGAAGGCACTAACTGGAAGATTGAGAACAAAATCGTACGCGTACCTTATGTAGGCGTGGATAAAGACAACCTCGCACAGTTTATCGGCAAATAATACCCGTCATACTTCGAGCCGCAGGGGCGTTAACTGCACTCGCTCACCCCAGTTTCTTACTTGATGTAAGCGCCTGGGGATTCCCGAGCTTGTTGCGTTACTCGGCAGAGCCTCGCCCCGAAGGGGCCAGCGCAATGCGCTGTTCAAAAGACTTGAAAGTCTTTTGTCCTGCAACTCAAATTATTTAGGGTATAACGTTTTTGGTTGTACACGGGCGCAGATTCCTGCGCCCGGCTTTAGGCAGGTTACTCAGCGACACAGGTATAATTATGGTCGACAATAACTCAGCTACGCCGTCGGAGTTTTTGCTGGAAATGACCGGCATTAATAAATCCTTCCCCGGCGTTAAGGCACTGGATAATGTTAATTTAAAAGTGCGTCCACACTCTATTCACGCCCTGATGGGGGAGAATGGTGCGGGCAAATCGACATTATTGAAATGCCTTTTTGGGATCTACAGCAAAGATTCCGGCAGCATCCTTTTTCAGGGGAAAGAGGTCAATTTCAGCAGCACCAAAGAGGCGCTGGAAAACGGTATTTCTATGGTGCACCAGGAGCTTAACCTGGTCCTACAGCGCACCGTGATGGACAACATGTGGCTCGGGCGTTACCCGACCAAAGGCGTGTTTGTCGATCAGGATAAGATGTACCGCGACACCAAAGAGATATTTGACGAACTGGATATTGATATCGACCCGAGAGCCCGCGTCGGTACGTTGTCCGTTTCTCAAATGCAGATGATTGAAATTGCCAAAGCTTTCTCCTATAACGCCAAAATCGTTATTATGGATGAACCAACGTCCTCGCTGACGGAAAAAGAAGTTAATCATCTTTTTAAAATTATCCGCAAATTAAAAGATCGCGGCTGCGGTATTGTTTATATCTCCCATAAAATGGAAGAAATATTCCAGCTATGCGATGAAATTACTATTTTGCGCGACGGGCAGTGGATTGCCACCCAGCCTCTGGAAGGGCTGGATATGGACAAAATCATCGCCATGATGGTGGGCCGCTCCCTGAACCAGCGTTTCCCGGACAAATCCAACGTGCCGGGCGAAGTGATACTCGAAGTACGCAACCTGACTTCGCTGCGCCAGCCGTCGATTCGCGATATCTCCTTTGATTTACATAAAGGTGAAATCCTCGGCATTGCGGGCCTCGTCGGCGCGAAGCGTACCGACATTGTGGAAACGCTGTTTGGTATCCGCGAAAAATCTGGCGGCACCATTAAGCTGCACGGCAAAAAGATTAATAACAGCAACGCGAACGAAGCTATAAATCACGGCTTTGCGCTGGTCACCGAAGAGCGCCGCTCTACCGGGATCTACGCCTACCTGGATATCGGCTTTAACTCACTCATTTCCAATATTCGTAACTACAAAAACAAGGTCGGCCTGCTGGATAACTCCCGCATGAAAAGCGATACCCAGTGGGTTATCGACTCTATGCGTGTGAAAACGCCGGGGCACCGTACCTCCATCGGCTCGCTGTCCGGCGGTAACCAGCAAAAGGTCATCATCGGCCGCTGGCTGCTGACTCAACCGGAAATTCTGATGCTGGATGAACCGACGCGCGGCATTGATGTAGGCGCCAAGTTTGAGATTTACCAGCTGATTGCTGAGCTTGCCAAAAAAGGGAAAGGGATCATTATCATTTCGTCCGAGATGCCGGAATTGTTAGGGATTACAGACCGTATTCTGGTGATGAGCAACGGGCTCGTGGCTGGAATTGTAGACACCAAAACAACAACGCAGAACGAAATCTTACGTCTTGCGTCTGTGCACCTGTGATGATTTAGGGGCTATTAAAAATGAGTGCGTTAAATAAGAAGAGTTTTCTAACTTATCTAAAAGAGGGCGGCATCTACGTGGTGCTGCTGGTGCTGCTGGCGATTATTATTTTCCAGGATCCGACGTTTTTAAGCCTGCTTAACCTGAGTAACATTCTGACTCAATCCTCGGTGCGTATTATCATCGCGCTGGGCGTGGCCGGGCTGATTGTGACCCAGGGGACGGACCTGTCCGCAGGGCGCCAGGTTGGCCTGGCGGCGGTTGTCGCGGCGACGCTTCTCCAGTCGATGGACAACGTCAACAAGGTGTTCCCGGACATGCACACCATGCCGATTCCGCTGGTACTGCTGATTGTTTGTGCCGTGGGCGCGGTCATTGGTCTGGTGAACGGGATTATTATCGCTTACCTGAACGTGACGCCGTTTATCACCACCCTGGGCACCATGATCATCGTCTACGGGATTAACTCCCTGTATTACGACTTTGTGGGCGCGTCGCCAATTTCCGGCTTTGACTCTCATTTCTCGATGTTTACGCAGGGCTTTATCGCGCTGGGCAGTTTCCGCCTCTCCTACATCACGTTCTATGCCCTGTTTGCGGTGTTCTTCGTTTGGGTGCTGTGGAATAAAACCCGCTTCGGGAAAAACATCTTCGCCATCGGTGGTAACCCGGAAGCGGCGAAAGTCTCCGGCGTTAACGTTGCGCTGAACCTGATCATGATTTATGCCCTCTCCGGCGTATTCTATGCCTTTGGTGGGATGCTGGAAGCGGGCCGTATTGGCTCTGCGACCAACAACCTTGGCTTTATGTACGAGCTGGATGCGATTGCGGCGTGCGTCGTTGGCGGTGTGTCGTTTAGCGGCGGGGTGGGGACGGTAATTGGCGTGGTCACCGGGGTAATCATCTTTACGGTAATCAACTACGGTCTGACCTATATCGGCGTGAACCCTTACTGGCAGTACATCATCAAGGGCGGCATTATCATCTTCGCCGTTGCGCTGGACTCCCTGAAGTACGCGCGTAAGAAATAATCTCCGCCGTTTGCAAAAAAGCCCGCACGATTCGTTGCGGGCTTTTCTATGCCTTCAAAATACGAACAGATAAAGCGCAAACAGAGGCAAAGCTAAGCTTACCGCAACGTAGCTGATGACGTGGATCCAGAATTTAAAGGGCTGGCTGTCCCGGTAGGCAAATACGGGCTTGGCCGCTCCCTTCACCATGATATCGACAGCACCCGTTTTCCAGCCTTTGTAGGCTGTCCAGAGGTACAGCGGCGAGATGATAATAAGCACGATGGTGGTAAATATTTCTCCGCTACTCATATTATTTCTTCTCTTTTTTCTGCAACTCCAGCAGCTGTTCCGGCGTGACTGCCGGGTAGGCCTGCGCGTCCTCCGGCACTTCCTGCTGTGCTGGAATAGGCACTAACGGCCCCAGAAAACGCGGCTCGCGTTTGAAGAGGTACAAATCTGCCAGTGCACCGAGACGAGCGCCAAATTCACGCGTACGCACGGTGAGCATATTTTTCGGGGAAGGTACGGCGTAGCACTGCGCCTGAATCCCCATATGCTGGGCAATAAACAGCGCACGTTCGCAGTGGAAGCGTTGGGTAATGATAATGAAATCGTTGGTATCAAAGACTTTTCGGGTGCGAACGATAGAGTCCAGCGTACGGAAACCGGCGTAATCCAGCACGATATCCGCAGGATCAACACCACCGGCAATCAGATCTTTGCGCATCGTCATCGGTTCATTATAGCTTTGCTGCGCGTTGTCACCGCTAAGCAGCAGGTAGTTCACTTTGCCGCTGTTGTAGGCGTTCAGCGCACCCTGAATACGGTACAGGTAATATTGGTTGATGACACCGGTGCGGTAATATTTGGCGGTACCCAGCACCACACCGACCTGACGGTAGGGCAGATCCTGCAGCTCATCGTAAACGTAGGGGGCGGTTTTCCAGCTAATCCAGCGGTCGAGACCGAGCGCAGTTACTAGCGTTAAGCCGATAAGAATAAGCAGGCTGTAAAACACGCGCTTCAACATGAACTTGCAGACTCATTCGCAGGGTGGAATTTTATCCAAGGCTACTTTACCCGGCACTCAAGAGCAAGAAACGCGGGTTTGGTTGGGGCAAATTTCAACAATGCGGGTGTGGGTACACCCGCAGCGGATAATTATTGCCCGGGCAGGACGCGTTCTACGTTCTCACAACCCAGCGCTTTCAGGGTTGCTGATGTGGCATCCCACTGCAGCAGCGGTGCATCAGCCTTTTCTGCCAGCACGGCGCGTTTAATTTGCGGGTAGTCATAACCATTAAGCGACAGCAGGTTCAGCGCGGCCTGCAGGGGGGGTAGGGAAGGGTTGAAAGCGGCGTTTTCCGCATAAGAACCGGTAAAAATTTTACCGTCGGTCATTTCCAGAGCGACACCCGCCGGGGCTTTGCTGTATGGCGCATGGCTTCGGTTTGCGGCAATGAGAGCGGCTTGGGTCAGGGTATCGCCTTTCAGGGCAAAACCGTGATTTTCTTCATCCAGTAGCAGCGTGTTGATGTCCAGATCGCGCGGGCCAAAGGCATCCGGCAGATACTCACCCAACGTAGAAGGTTTGCGCCCCGGCAGGTGAATGCGCAGAGCCGTGCCGCTGTTCAGCTCGTTCATGAACTGACGGCAGTGCCCGCAGGGCGTGTAGTTGACGGTGATATCGACCAGGCCTTTTTCACCGCGCATCCACGCGTGGGTAATGGCGCTTTGTTCGGCGTGCACGGTTTGCTGCATCGTGGCGCCCAGAAACTCCATATTGCCGCCAAAGTAGAGATTACCGCTTACGCCGCGAGCCACGGCACCCACGTTAAAATGCGAGAGGTCTGCACGGGCGCAGGCAGCGGCCAGCGGCAGCAGGGCGAAAGCCAGGTCGTCGTCGCCCAGCCCGGTTTGATGTTTTAGCGCTTCAACCTGTTCCGCTGTAAACATGGCCGGAAAGTGTTCGTCGGCAAGCAGGGGTTGCAAAGCGCTTTGCAGCGCGGCGGGGAGTTGCACAACGGCGGCATCAAAACGTGAACGCATGTTAAAGCCTCATTAAGGGTAACGGAAACGTAGTTTACGGATCTGTATAGGCTGAATATGTGATCTACTTCTAATTGTTTGTGCAACTTATGAAAACAAATATGAAAATGCGCGATCTCTCGCAAGTTTTAGCCGAAGAGTTTCAACAGTACCGGGAATAAAAATGGCGCTATTAGCGACGTCATGACCCCACAAATGACCAGCGCCAGCGAGCTAAAAGCGCCCTCCTGGAAGTCAAGTTCAGCACAGCGGGCCGTCCCCAACGCGTGCGAGGCGGTGCCCATCGCCAGGCCGCGTGAGGCCTTGGTGCTGATGCGCATCATGTTCAGCAGCGTATGGCCAAACACGGCGCCGAGAATGCCGACGAAGATAACGCAGACAGCGCTAATCGCCGGAATACCGCCAATGCCGCCGCCCACCGCCATCGCAATCGGCGTGGTAACGGATTTTGGCAGCACCGAGGCGGCGATTTCAGGGGAAGCTCCCATCAGCAATGCAATGGAGGTGCCGGTTGACATCGCCACCATGCTGCCAATAAAGCAGATGGTGATAATAGACTTCCAGCGGGCACGAATTTGGTGAATTTGCTCGTAAAGCGGGAAGGCCAGCGCCACGACGGCCGGCTGCAGCAGGTCGTTGAGCACTTCGCTGCCTTTAAAATAGTGGTCGTAAGGAATACCCGTGACCAGCAGAAAAGGAATGATTACCACCATGCAAACCAGCAGCGGGTTTAATAGCGGGGATTTCAGCCGGGCAGCCAGTTTGCGAGCGGCGAAAAACACCACCAGCGTTAACGGTAAAGACCACCATATAAAGTGCATCATTTTTTCTCTGCCTCGCCTTCACCAATCACTTTTCTTTCGCCGTGTACCAGGTGCGAGCTCCAGCTCACGATAACAAGCACCACCAGCGTACTGATTAAACAGGAAACCACCACCGGGCCAAACTGGGCCTTCAGCACGTCGTAGTACTGCATAACGCCGACGCCAATAGGCACGAACAGCAGGGCCATATAGCGAATCAGCAGGTGACAGCTGGGTTTTACCCACTTCGCCGGCAGGATTTGTAGCGACAGCAGCACAAACAAAATCAGCATGCCGATGATGCTGCCAGGGATGACGATGGGCAGCAGCGACGCGACGAAAATACCGGCATATAAGCACAGGTAAATTAAGACAAAAGCGCGAAGATACTGCCAGATTACGGTGAACGAGTTGCGCATGGAGGTTACCCTTTAAGAAACGCATTCATCATACAATTAAACTCGAAATTGTGCTATCCATCACAACATGAATTATGAGCATAACAAACATTCCCTGCGTGAAGGTTGCCCGGCTGATTTTAGGCAATAAAAAAGCGGCCCGGAGGCCGCCTTGATTCAATTACTTTTAGCTTAGTTCAGGCGAACCGGCATGCCGGAACGGTTCTGAATCGCCTGGTCAACAACGGTGGTATCAACGTCGGACTGAGCGGTGACTTTCTGTACGCTGCTGGTCAGCTTGATTGGCACGATTTCACCGGAGTTGAACTGCGCTTCGGTAGTAGAAAGCGGGTTGTGAACTTCGATGTAGCGGCTGCCGTCCGGCTCGGTGGTGGCTTTTACCGGCTCATCAATGAACTGAACGCGGGTGCCGACCGGCACGTTGTCGAACAGGAACTTGATGTCTTCGTTACGCAGACGCACGCAGCCGTGGCTTACGCGCAGGCCGATACCGAAGTTGGCGTTGGTGCCGTGAATGGCATACAGATTACCGATGTACAGCGCGTACAGGCCCATCGGGTTATCCGGGCCGGCTGGCACAACGGCCGGCAGCGGCGTGCCGGCTGCAGCGTATTCAGCATGCATCTTCGCGGTAGGCGTCCAGGTTGGGCCGTTTTTCTTACGCTCTACCTTGGTGGTCCAGTTAATCGGGGTGTCTTTACCCAGCTGGCCGATACCGATTGGCAGCACGATAACGGTGTTGGTGCCTTTCGGGTAATAGTAGAGGCGCATTTCCGCGCTGTTGATCACAATCCCTTCATGCACGGTGTCCGGCAGGATCAGCTGCTGAGGGATGTTCAGGATGGTTCCGGCTTTCGGCAGGTATGGGTCAATCCCCGGGTTAGCTTCCAGCATGTTAGACAGTCCCATCTGGTACTGTGCGGCATACTCTTCCAGCGGCGCGGTGCTGCCTTCCGGAATAGTGATAACCTGATTTTCACCCACCAGGCGGCTGCCGTTGGTCGGTAACGGATAGGTCACGGCGGAAGCTGAGAAAGACGCGACAGCCACAAAAGCCAGTAAGAGCGAGCGTAATTTTATATTCATGTTGTGCGAAGTGTTATGCCAGACGGGCCAGCTAGTGAGTGTTTATGGATGATTCAGCCGCGCATTATATGTGCATTACACTCATCTGGGAAATCAGATGTGGATGAAATCACAATTTTTTCACACTGATTAACTATTGTACGGTGAAGATGCGGGGCGACCCTTTATCATAGTTATGGCATAATGTGGCCGAAATCACATTCCAAAATCTCGACAACTTATTTCTCCAGGACATACCAGTGCTTGTATCCAGCAACGTTACCATGCAGTTTGGCAGCAAACCGCTGTTCGAAAATATCTCCGTCAAATTTGGCGGCGGCAACCGTTACGGCCTGATCGGCGCTAACGGAAGTGGCAAATCCACGTTCATGAAAATTCTCGGCGGGGACTTAGAGCCGACGCTGGGCAACGTTTCTCTCGATCCAAACGAGCGCATCGGTAAGCTGCGTCAGGATCAGTTCGCCTTCGAGAAATTCACCGTGCTCGATACGGTTATCATGGGCCACGGCGAGCTGTGGGAAGTGAAGCAGGAACGCGACCGCATTTATGCCCTGCCGGAAATGAGCGAAGAGGACGGTTACAAAGTTGCCGACCTCGAAGTGAAATACGGCGAGATGGACGGTTACACCGCAGAAGCGCGTGCCGGTGAACTGCTGCTTGGCGTGGGTATTCCGCTGGAACAGCATTACGGCCCGATGAGCGAAGTCGCGCCAGGCTGGAAACTGCGCGTCCTGTTGGCACAGGCGCTGTTCTCTAACCCGGACATCCTACTGCTCGACGAACCAACGAACAACCTGGACATCGACACTATCCGTTGGCTGGAGCAGACGCTGAACGAACGTGACAGCACCATGATTATTATCTCGCACGACCGTCACTTCCTGAACATGGTCTGCACCCATATGGCTGACCTGGACTACGGCGAGCTGCGCGTTTATCCGGGCAACTACGACGAATACATGACGGCGGCGACCCAGGCGCGTGAGCGTCTGCTGGCTGACAACGCGAAAAAGAAAGCGCAGATTGCTGACCTGCAGTCCTTCGTGAGCCGCTTCAGCGCTAACGCCTCCAAATCCCGTCAGGCGACCTCTCGTGCCCGTCAGATTGATAAAATCAAGCTGGACGAAGTGAAGGCCTCCAGCCGCCAGAACCCGTTCATCCGCTTCGAGCAGGATAAAAAACTGTTCCGTAACGCGCTTGAAGTTGAAGCGCTGACCAAAGGGTTTGAGAACGGTCCATTGTTTAAAAACTTCAACCTGCTGCTGGAAGTGGGCGAGAAGATTGCCATTCTGGGTGCCAACGGCGTGGGTAAATCCACCCTGCTGAAAACCCTGGTTGGTGAACTGACCCCAGAAAGCGGCAGCGCGAAATGGTCTGAAAATGCGCAGATTGGCTACTATGCGCAGGATCACGAATACGAGTTCGAAAACGATCTTACGGTATTCGACTGGATGAGCCAGTGGAAGCAAGAGGGCGATGACGAACAGGCGGTGCGCAGCATTCTGGGCCGTTTACTCTTCAGCCAGGACGACATCAAAAAGCCGGCTAAAGTGCTGTCCGGTGGCGAAAAGGGCCGCATGCTGTTCGGCAAGCTGATGATGGAAAAACCAAACATCCTGATCATGGACGAACCGACGAACCACCTGGATATGGAATCCATCGAGTCCCTTAACATGGCGCTGGAGATGTACCAGGGTACGCTGATCTTCGTTTCCCACGATCGTGAATTTGTTAGCTCTCTGGCAACCCGCGTACTGGAAATTACCCCAGAACGCGTGATTGACTTCACCGGTGGCTACGAAGATTACCTGCGTAGTAAAGGGATCGACGGGTAATTTTACCCTCACCCTAACCCTCTCCCTAAAAGGGAGAGGGGACAGATCGAATTATAGGTATTGCTCCCCCTGTTTTCCCCCTCGCCCCTTTGGGAAGAGGGCCTGGGTGAGAGGCAATGACAGCCCCCACACCTCACATTCCACGTCATTCACCAGCAGCCGACGCTTCTCTCCATCAGGCAAAGACAGCTTAATCTCGCATCAGCGCGGGTTATCGCCCCACTAAGCCGAGCATAAATAAACCCTAAACAACGCAGGCTCTTTGGGTTGCACCCGACGTTTAAATCCCTACTATAGGCCGCGGAAGACTTGCAGTATCTCGTTAGGCGAGGCTCCTGTACAAACATAGGTTGCTGATCTGACGACGTCGAGAGACGCCCAAGATTAGGACAGGTTATATCGAACGAAGGTATAACCCCAGGTAACTTCCCCCGCTTTTGGGGATACGTTGTACAGTGCTAAAACCGAGACATGGAGATAGCGTCAGCACTCTCATATCTTGCTTCGCCCCAGGATGAGGACTGTTTATTTTTTTAAAACAGTAACCGGGGAAAAATCATGACCTTTTCAACCAATACCTCAGCGCACTCGCGCGCTTCTTTGGCCGTATCCGTCAAACTGCCATCCTCAGATTCACAAAACACCGTGCTGGCCTACCTGAGCCAGGACTACATCGCTTTATCGCCGGGCACTTCGGTGGCTGAGGCGCAGGACTTGTTCTGCTCTGGCATTAAAAATGAGCAGATCCCGTCGCAGATATTTGTGGTGGACGATGATGGTCATCTCTTTGGCATGGTGCCGGTAAAATCACTGCTGCAGGCGGAGAAAGACGCGCTGCTGAGTGACCTGATAAGGGCAGTAGGGTTCTCATTAGCGCCGGAAAAAACGCGCCATGAAGCTTGCGTCGAAATTAAAAAGGCGGCCTGTAACTACATTCCCGTGCTGAGTTACGGCAAGCTTAAAGGCGTGCTGGGCCCGCAGGAAATCGCTCAGCTACTGGAAGACGAAAACACGCTGGACAGCCAGCTGCAGGGCGCTTCGTCACCGCTGGAAACGCCTTATCTGCAAAGCAGCGTCATTACGCTGTGGCGCAAACGCTCGGTCTGGCTGCTGCTGCTGTTCGTGGCCGAGGCCTACACCAGCTCGGTCATTAAATCATTTGAGGATCAGCTTGAAGCGGCGATTGCGCTGGCGTTCTTTATTCCGTTGCTGATCGGCACCGGCGGCAATACCGGCACGCAGATCACCTCCACGCTGGTCAGGGCGATGGCGCTCGGCGAAGTGGGGCTAAAGGATTTGGGCGCTATCCTGCGTAAGGAGATCTCGGCCTCGGTGCTCATTGCCTTAACGATTGGCACCGCCGGCTTTATTCGGGCGTGGATGCTGGGTGTGGGCATGGAAGTGATGATGGTGGTGAGCCTGACGCTTATCGCCATCACCGTCTGGAGCGCGATTGTTTCATCGATTATTCCGATGCTGCTGCGTAAGGTGAATATCGACCCGGCGGTTGTCTCCGCGCCGTTTATTACGACCTTAATCGACGGAACCGGGCTGCTGATCTACTTCGAAATCGCCAAGGTGATGCTCACTGACCTGGCGGTCTAAAAGTGAAAGGGGATAGCAATATCCCCTTTTTTCATGCTTATCCGCAAACTTCACACTGCGGGTTTCGCGCCAGCTTCATCTCTCTGAACTGGCAGGTCATCGCATCGTAAAGCACGATTTTCCCGCGGGCCGGCGTGCCGTAGTTTGCCAGCAGCTTGATGGCTTCCATCGCTTCCAGCGAGCCAATAATCCCGACCAGCGGCGCCATGACGCCCGCCTCCACGCAGCTCAGCGTACTTTCGCCAAACAGACGGCTCAGGCAGCGGTAGCAGGGCTCCTTCTCCTGCCAGGTGAACACGCTTATCTGGCCTTCCATGCGGATCGCCGCCCCGGAAACCAGCGGTTTTTTCTGCCTGTGGCAGCAGCGGTTAAGCTGGTTGCGGATAGCCACGTTATCGGTGCAGTCCAGCACGACATCATGCTTTGCTACCAGCTCATCAAGCTGCGGCTCTTCAAGCTGGGCATTAACCGTCTCAAGCCGGATGTGCGGATTGATCGCCGCCAGTGAATCCCGCGCAGAATCCACCTTAGGTTGACCAATGGTCGCATCGCTGTGCAGCGTCTGGCGCTGAAGGTTGGAGAGCGAAACGGTATCGAAATCGAGCAGAGTAAGATGCCCCACGCCCGCCGCCGCCAGATACTGGGCCGCCGCACAGCCCAGCCCGCCCAGCCCGACGATGAGAACCCGGGAAGCTTTCAGCTTCTCCTGGCCGTCAAAGTCAAAGCCGCGCAGCACAATCTGGCGGTTATAGCGCAGCATTTCCTCATCGCTAAGCTCGACCATCTCAGCCTCCGAACAGCGGGTTAAACGGCTCGACCTCAACCCATTCTCCGGCTTCTACGTTGCCGCGCTCGCGCTCCAGCACCACAAAGCAGTTGGCCTGGCTAAAGGAGCTGAAAATATGCGAGCCCTGGTGCCCGGTGCTCAATACTTCGAGGTCACCCTGCTCGTTGCGGCGCAAAATGCCACGCTGGAAGTCGAGGCGGCCCGGGGATTTCTTCAGCTTGCCGACGGTACGCACGCGCATTCTCGGTGGAAGAGGGTTGATTTGCTGACCGCTCAGCTTAGCCAGCAGCGGCTGTACGAGCTGGTAGAACGTCAGTGCCGCGGAAACCGGATTACCCGGCAGGCCGCAGAACCAGCTATTTTTCAGGCGTCCAAAGGCAAAAGGTTTGCCTGGCTTAATCGCCAGCTTCCAGAAGCCGACTTCGCCCAGCTCTTCAAGGATTTGTTTGGTGTAATCGGCTTCGCCCACCGAAACGCCGCCGCTGCTGATGACGACGTCTGCGCGGCTGTCCGCTTCGTTAAACACCGCGCGCAGGGCATCCTGGTCATCACGAACGATGCCGAGGTCGATAACTTCGCAGCCCAGCTGCTCCAGCATGATGTGAACCGCCAGGCGGTTGGTATCGTAGATTTGGCCTTCGGCCAGCGGCTGGCCGGGAAGCTGGAGCTCGTCGCCGGTGGAAAACACCGCCGCGCGCACTTTGCGGTAGACCTTCACTTCCGGGATGCCGAGAGAGGCAATCAGCGGCAGCTCGGCGGCGGTCAGCTTCACGCCTGCGGCCAGCACGCTGGCGCCCTGATGGATATCCTCGCCGCGGCGGCGAATGTTCTGCCCGTTCTTCACGACGGCGTTAAAGCGCACGCCGCTTTCGGTCACTTCCGTCTCTTCCTGCATGACTACGGCTTCGGCCCCGGCAGGGATTGGTGCGCCGGTCATGATGCGCACGCAGGTTCCAGCGGGCCATTCGCCGTTGAACGGCTGCCCGGCAAACGCTTTACCTGCGACAGGCAGCGCGCCACCGGCTTTGATATCCGCCAGACGCACCGCATATCCGTCCATCGCTGAGTTGTCGAAACCCGGGACATCCAGCGGGGAGGTGACGGGGGCAGCGGTGATGCGTCCTGTGGCCTGCAGCAGCGGTAATGTTTCCGTTTCGGACGGCGGGGTAATACGGGACAGCATCTGTTCAAGCGCGGTTTCAAGCGGGATCAGCCCGGCGGTAAATTCCATTCGTGGCTCCTGGAGCAGGGACAAAATAAGGGCTTAGTATGGCAGAAAACGCCGTCTGGCGGCATGTCTGGGATCAGCAAAATCCTCCCGCCCGTGGCCAGATATGCGTTACATCACGTTGTCACGTTTCTTCTTTACGCTCGGTCTGCGCGTAATCCGCCATTGGCTATAGTCATTGTGGCGAATAAAAAACCTCTGCAAGGAAGAACTGATGATAAGCAAACAAAAAGTGTTTCAATTCAGTATGCTGGCCGTCGCTGTGGGCTTCACCTCATCCGCATTTGCCTTTGATTCCCTCACCGTTTTTGGCGACAGCCTCAGCGACACCGGCAACAACGGGCGCTGGACCTGGAACAGCAGCCAGAACAAACTTTATGACGAACAGCTGGCCGCCCAATATGGCCTGACGTTAACGCCTTCCCGCGAAGGCGGGAGCAACTATGCCGCAGGCGGGGGCACCGCCGTGCCAGCGCTCAATTCGGCCGATAATACCCAAAGCCAGGTTCAACGCTACCTTAGCCAGACCGGCGGGCGAGCGGACGGCAACGGGTTATACATTCACTGGATAGGCGGCAACGATCTGGCCGCGGCCGCCACCCAGCCAGCGCTGGCGCAGGGAATCGCCGCTAACAGCGCGGCCAACGCAGCGGCTCAGGTTGGGGCTTTGCTTGATGCCGGAGCCGGGCTGGTGGTGGTACCTAACGTCCCAAATATCGGCGCGACGCCAACGTTGATGGAGCTGGTGCTTAGCGCAGGGCTTGGTGCGGCGGCCACGCCAGCCATTCAGGCTGCTTATGCTTCTCTGGATGCGGCGCAAACGCCTGACCTGTCGAGCCGGCAGCAGGCAATTCATCAGGCTTTACAGGCGGCGGCATCGGTCGTCAGTACGAATCCACTCATTCAGCAGGGCGTAGCCGCTCAGCTTATTGCTGCCTACGATCAAGCCGTGCAGCAGGCTTCTTTACTCACCACCTTCTACAACAGCGCTGAGGATCAGGCTCTGCTGCAACACGGCGGCAATATTGCCCGGGCGGATATCAACGGCGTTTTCCAGGAAATCCTGGCCAACCCTCAGGCGTTCGGCCTGACAAACACCGCCGGGATGGCCTGTCCGCCGGGCGTGGCGGCGACAGACTGCACCAGCTCGACGCCCGGCTTTAATGCCTCTCAGGGCTATCTGTTTGCCGACCATTTCCACCCTGGCCCGCAGGTACACAGCATCATTGCCCAATACATTGAGTCGATTATCGCCGCGCCTGTTCAGGTGACTCGTCTGAATCAGGGCACGCAGGCGATGGTGCGTGGCAGCCGGGCCACGCTCGACAGCCGCTACCAGCAGCTGCGTCAGGGCGAAAACGCCGCCGGTTCACTGGGCGTGTTTGGCGGCTACAGCGGGGGCTATCAGCGGTATAGCGGGCACGGTGGAACCGGTGACGGCAAAGGGAACACCAATAACCTGACCGTGGGCCTGGACTATCAGCTCAATGAAAACGTGGTGCTGGGCGGGCTGATCGCCGGCTCTCTGGACAACCAGCGCCCGAACGATAACTACCGCTATGACACCCGAGGTTTCCAGGCCGCCCTCTTTGGCCAGCTCCGGGCGGGCCAGGCCTGGTTAAACAGCGACGTGCATTATCTCTCCGCAGACTTCACGAATATTCAGCGCGATATCACGCTCGGACAGCTGACCCGCACTGAAAAAGGCGATACCGACGGGAGGCTGTATGGCGCGCGACTCACGGCGGGTTATGACCTCGCGGTAACGAGCTGGCTGACCACGGGGCCGGTGCTGCAATACGCCTGGGATTACAGCCACGTGAACGGCTACAGCGAAAACGGCAGCAGCAGCACCGCTATGCGCTTCGGCGATCAGAACGGCCATTCGCAAATCGGCAGCGCGGGCTGGCGCGTGGACACGAAGCTGGGGGTGATTAATCCCTGGGCGCAGGCCAGCTACCGGCATCAGTTTGGCGACGACAATTACCGTGCGAACGGCGGCTTAAAATCCACGGCGCTGACCTTCAGCCGCAGCGGTGAACAGCTGGATAAAAACTGGGCCGATATCGCCGTCGGTGCGGATATGCCGCTCTCGGATACCGTGTCAGCCTTTGCGGCAGTGGCGCAAACGGCCGGGCTAAGCGACGGGAACCAGACCAGCTATAACGTGGGCATCAGCGCGAAGTTCTAACTTTTTGTTATTACCAAAGAAATAGCGGCTCAGGTTTTATCGGCCGCTATTTCTCCTTCCCGCCGGGCGGCGTAAGGCTCGCAGAGGAAAGTCAATTTTCTTTACAACACTTTTAGGTCTTTCTATATTCAAAAATCGTATCAATGTTTGGCAACGATTCTGATATTTATAGAAAAAACGCCGCCAGATATCACATTCAACAGGCAATGCCGAATGACCAAAGCCGTTATCGCTATTCATGGCGGGGCCGGAGCCCTGACCCGCGCCCACCTGACGCCAGAAAAAGAGCAGGAGTTTATCAGCGCGCTATCCAGAATAGTGGAGGTCGGGCAGCAGATCCTCGAGCACGGCGGCAGCGCGCTGGACGCGGTAACCGAGGCCGTTCGCCTGCTGGAAGAATGCCCGCTGTTTAACGCCGGGATTGGTTCTGTGTTCACTAGTGAAGGCAAACATGAGCTCGACGCCTGCGTCATGGACGGCAACAGCCTGGATGCCGGGGCGGTGGCGGGCGTAAGCCATATTCGCAACCCGATTCTTGCGGCGAGGCTGGTGCTGGAAAACAGCCCGCACGTGCTGATGATCGGCGAAGGGGCGGAACGTTTTGCCGCTCAGCAAGGGCTTGAGCCGGTAGATGAAACACTTTTTTCGACCGAAGAACGCTATCAGCAATTGCTGCGCGCCCGTGAAAGCCAGCAAACGCTGTTGGATCATGACGGGGCCGAGCCGATTGATGCGGATAAGAAATTTGGCACGGTTGGCGCAGTGGCGCTGGATAAATTCGGTAATCTGGCCGCGGCGACCTCCACCGGCGGGATGACCAATAAATTGCCGGGCCGGGTAGGGGATTCGCCCCTTGTCGGCGCGGGTTGCTATGCCAACAATGCCAACGTGGCGGTGTCCTGCACCGGCACGGGTGAAGTCTTTATACGCACGCTCGCGGCCTACGATATTGCTGCCCTGATGGAGTATGCCGGGCTAAGCCTGCAGCAGGCCGTCGACCGCGTGGTGCTGGAGAAACTGCCCGCGCTGGGCGGCAGCGGCGGCATGATTGCCATTGATAATCAGGGCAACGTCGCGCTGCCGTTTAACAGCGAAGGGATGTACCGCGGCTTTGGCTTTGTGGGCGATGCCCCGAATGTAGGAATTTATCGTGACCAGGAGAGTTAATGCCGCACAGTCATGAACTGCCGGACGAGCAGGTGCTTGCCGTTAGCGACCTCAATATTCGCTTTCGCCAACAGCAGCAGGTCACCGAGGCGGTGCGTCACCTGTCGCTGACGCTTAACCGGGGTGAAACGCTGGCGATTGTCGGCGAGTCGGGCTCCGGGAAATCGGTGACGGCGATGGCATTGATGCGCCTGCTGGAACAGAGCGGCGGGCTGGTCGACTGCGAGAAACTGCTGCTGCGCCGCCGTAATAACGAAGTGCTTAATCTGCCCGACCTGAACAGCGCGCAGATGCGTCGCGTGCGTGGCGCGGACGTGGCGATGATTTTCCAGGAGCCGATGACCTCGCTCAACCCGGTGTTTACCGTAGGTGAGCAGATTGCCGAATCCATTCGTTTACACCAAAAGCTGGACGGCCGTGCGGCGCTGAATGAGGCAAAACGCATGCTTGAACGCGTGCGCATTCCTGAAGCCCAGGCCATTCTGAACCGCTACCCGCACCAGCTTTCCGGCGGGATGCGCCAGCGGGTGATGATCGCCATGGCGCTCTCCTGCCGCCCGGCGGTGCTGATTGCCGATGAGCCGACGACCGCCCTCGACGTGACTATTCAGGCGCAGATCCTGCAGCTTATTCGCGTCCTGCAGGATGAAATGCAGATGGGGGTGATTTTTATCACCCACGATATGGGCGTGGTAGCCGATATCGCCGACCGGGTGCTGGTCATGTACCGGGGCGAAGCGGTGGAAACCGGCACCGTCGAGCAAATATTCGAAAACCCGCAGCACGCCTACACGCAGGCCTTGTTGGCCGCCGTGCCGCGCCTGGGCGCAATGAACGGCAGTGATTTGCCGCGTAAGTTTCCGCTTATCGTGCCGGGGCAACCAAATCAGCAAGAGCCAGAAACCGAGCAGGACACCATTCCCCCGGGAGCGAAGCCCGTACTTGAAGTGCGTGACCTGGTCACTCGCTTTCCGCTGCGCAGCGGAATATTCAACCGGGTGACGCGCCAGGTACATGCTGTTGAAAAGGTGAGCTTCGATTTATTGCCCGGTGAGACCCTGGCGCTGGTCGGGGAGTCCGGCTGTGGTAAATCGACCACCGGGCGCTCGCTGCTGCGGCTGGTGGAAACCCAGGGCGGCACCATCACCTTTAACGGCCAGCGTATTGATAATTTGCCTAACGGCGAACTGCAGCACGTACGCAAAGATATCCAGTTTATCTTCCAGGATCCGTATGCTTCGCTGGATCCTCGCCAGACGGTCGGTTACTCCATTATGGAGCCGCTGCTGGTGCATCAGGCGATGCCCAAAGAGCAGGCGCAAGAGCGAGTGGCATGGCTGCTTGAGCGCGTAGGGCTGCAGCCGGAACACGCCTGGCGCTACCCGCATGAGTTCTCCGGCGGCCAGCGGCAGAGGGTTTGTATTGCCCGCGCGCTGGCCCTTAACCCGAAGGTGGTGATTGCCGATGAGTCCGTTTCGGCGCTGGACGTGTCGATTCGGGCGCAGATAGTTAACCTGCTGCTCGACCTGCAGCGTGAGTTTGGCATCGCTTTCCTGTTTATCTCCCACGACATGGCCGTGGTGGAACGTATCAGCCATCGCGTGGCGGTGATGTATCTGGGCCAGATTGTTGAAATTGGCCCGCGCCGCGCGGTGTTTGAAAACCCACAGCATCCGTATACCCGCAAGCTCATGGCGGCGGTGCCGGTGGCTGACCCAACCCGTAAGGGACGCAAGCCCGTTTTAGTGTCTGACGAGATCCCCAGCGCCACACGCAGCCTGGGGGATGAACCGCACGTAGCACCGCTGGTTGCGGTGGGGCCGGGACATTTTGTTGCCCGTCATCCCATCGGCAGCAGTGAAAATCGCCTATAAAGGAAAACAATAATGACAGCTAACACAACGCAAAAATGGCTGCTGGCGGCGGGACTGGCCTCTGCCGTTATCGCCACGCCCGCTTTCGCTGCAAAAGATGTCGTCGTCGCGGTGGCCTCAAACTTCACCACGCTCGATCCGTACGACGCGAACGACACGCTATCGCAGGCGGTGGCGAAGTCGTTCTATCAGGGATTGTTCGGGCTTGATAAAGACATGAAGCTGCAGAACGTGCTGGCGGAGAGCTACAAGGTCTCTGACGACGGCCTGGTATACACCATCAAGCTGCGTACGGGCGTGAAGTTCCAGGATGGCACGGATTTTAACGCTGACGCGGTAAAAGCTAACCTCGATCGCGCCAGCAATCCGGATAACCACCTCAAGCGCTATAACCTGTATAAAGCCATCGCGAAAACCGAAGCGGTCGATCCTGCGACGGTAAAAATCACCTTAAAACAGCCGTTCTCGGCGTTTATCAATATTCTTGCCCACCCGGCGACGGCGATGATTTCCCCGGCGGCGCTGCAAAAATACGGCAAAGATATTGGCTTCCACCCGGTAGGTACGGGCCCGTATCAGCTGGAAACCTGGAACCAGACAGACTTTGTGAAGGTGAAAAAATTCACCGGTTACTGGCAGGCTGGCCTGCCGAAGCTGGACAGCATTACCTGGCGTCCGGTCGTGGATAACAACACCCGCGCGGCGATGCTGCAAACCGGTGAGGCGCAGTTTGCGTTCCCGATTCCTTACGAGCAGGCCGGCGTGCTGGAGAAAAACAGCAAGCTTGAGCTGGTTGCTTCCCCGTCCATCATGCAGCGCTACATCAGCATGAACGTGACCCAAAAACCGTTTGATAACCCGAAGGTTCGCGAGGCGATCAACTACGCGATTAACCGCCAGGCGCTGGTGAAAGTGGCGTTCTCCGGCTTTGCCACGCCTGCGGAAGGCGTCGTGCCGCCGTCCATCGCCTATTCGGAAAAATTCAAACCCTGGCCTTACGATCCGGCCAAAGCCAAAGCGCTGCTAAAAGAAGCGGGTTTCCCGAACGGCTTTGAAACCACGCTCTGGTCGTCCCATAACCACAGCACCGCGCAGAAAGTACTGCAGTTTACCCAGCAGCAGCTGGCGCAGGTTGGTATCAAGGTGAAAGTGACGGCGATGGACGCCGGGCAGCGTGCGGCAGAAGTGGAAGCCAAAAGCCAGAAAGAGAGCGGCGTGAGAATGTTCTACACCGGCTGGTCGGCCTCAACCGGCGAAGCAGACTGGTCTCTGTCACCGCTGTTTGCTTCCCAAAACTGGCCGCCAACGCTGTTTAACACCGCGTTCTACAGCAATCCTCAGGTGGATAAAGACCTGGCTGAGGCGCTGAAAACCACCCAGCCGGAAGAGAAAGCGAAGCTGTATAAAGACGCCCAGGACATTATCTGGAAAGAGTCACCGTGGGTGCCGCTGGTGGTGGAAAAACTGGTTTCTGCCCACAGTAAAAATCTCACCGGATTCTACGTGATGCCGGATACCGGATTCAGCTTTGATAATGCGGACCTGAAGTAGCGTGATAATGACCCTCACCCCGGCCCTCTCCCTAAAAGGGAGAGGGGGAAAACAAAGCCCATCTCTGTTCCCTCTCCCTTATGGGGAGAGGGATGCAAAGCCTTGTCTCTTTATCCCCTCGCCCCTCAGGGGAGAGGGTTAGGGTGAGGGGCCGACATGTTTAACTATTTCCTTAAACGCCTTTTTGGGCTAATTCCAACGCTGTTCATCGTCGCGGTGCTGGTGTTCCTGTTTGTTCACCTGCTGCCCGGTGATCCGGCGCGCCTGATTGCAGGGCCGGAAGCCGATGCCACGGTCATTGAGCTTGTTCGCAAACAGCTCGGGCTGGATCAGCCGCTGTGGCGACAGTTCCTGCATTACATCACTCATGTAGTGCAGGGGGACTTTGGCACCTCGCTGGTTTCGCGCCGCCCGGTATCCGAAGAGATTGCCAGCCGCTTTATGCCCACGCTGTGGCTGACGCTGACCAGCATGGCTTGGGCGACGCTGTTTGGCCTGGTTACCGGGATAGTGGCCGCCGTCTGGCGCAACCGCTGGCCGGATCGCCTGAGTATGACAATTGCGGTTTCCGGCATTTCCTTCCCGGCCTTCGCACTGGGAATGCTGCTGATGCAGATCTTCTCGGTTGAGTTAGGCTGGCTCCCCACGGTGGGGGCAGACAGCTGGCAGCACTACATTTTGCCGTCTATTACCCTTGGCGCGGCGGTGGCTGCGGTGATGGCGAGATTCACCCGCGCATCGTTCGTGGATGTGCTGCATGAAGATTACATGCGCACCGCCCGGGCGAAAGGCGTGAGCGAAACGTTGATCGTGGTAAAACACGGCCTGCGTAACGCCATGATCCCGGTGATCACCATGATGGGGTTACAGTTCGGCTTCCTGCTTGGTGGCTCAATTGTGGTGGAAAAAGTGTTTAACTGGCCGGGATTAGGGCGCCTGCTGGTGGATTCGGTGGAAATGCGCGACTACCCGGTTATTCAGGCGGAAGTGCTGCTGTTTTCGCTGGAGTTTATTGTAATCAACTTAGTGGTGGATCTGCTGTATGCCGCCATTAACCCGGCCATCAGGTACAAATAAGGATGCGACTTTTAAACTGGCGACGCCAGGCCATAGTCAACGCGATGCCCGTGGTTCACGCCGGGCAAATCCGTACGCCGTGGAGCGAGTTCTTACGCCGTTTTCGGCAGCAGCCCGTGGCGATGACCGCCGGGCTGTTTGTGCTTTTGCTCATTGCGATCGCGCTGATAGCGCCGTGGATAGCCCCCTTTGATGCGGAAAACTACTTCGACTACGACAGGCTGAACGAAGGGCCGTCGGCATTGCACTGGTTTGGCGTTGATTCGCTGGGGCGCGACATTTTTAGCCGCGTGCTGGTTGGGGCGCAAATCTCGCTGGCCGCCGGGGTCTTTTCGGTGCTTATCGGCGCGCTTATCGGCACCTTCTTTGGCCTGCTGGCGGGGTATTACGAAGGCTGGTGGGACTGCATTATCATGCGCATCTGCGATGTCCTGTTTGCTTTTCCCGGTATTCTGCTGGCGATAGCGGTGGTGGCGGTGATGGGCAGTGGCATGACCAACGTGATTATCGCGGTGGCCATTTTCAGTATTCCGGCTTTTGCCCGCCTGGTTCGCGGCAACACGCTGGTTCTGAAACAGCAAACTTTTATTGAGTCAGCTCGTAGCATTGGCGCCCCGGATGCGACTATTATCTTCCGGCATATCCTGCCGGGTACCGTTTCGTCGATCGTGGTTTATTTCACCATGCGTATCGGGACCTCTATTATCTCCGCCGCAAGCCTGTCGTTTCTTGGCCTGGGTGCTCAGCCTCCTACGCCGGAGTGGGGCGCGATGCTGAACGAGGCGAGGGCGGATATGGTGATAGCCCCGCATGTCGCTATTTTCCCGAGCCTGGCTATCTTTTTGACCGTGCTGGCGTTTAACTTATTGGGGGATGGGCTGCGGGACGCGCTGGATCCCAAAATTAAAGGTTAAATTGCGGCAAAACCTTCGTCGGCCTGGAGTGAAGAGATGCGAAAGATTACCGGGATATTGCTGCTAAGTCCGCTGCTGGTTGCTACCGCCAGCCCTGCGGCCGACTGGTCGCTTGGCGCGCAGGGCGGGGTGTACCAGACGCCTTATCAAACCCGCCATCAGCTGCGCTGGGCGCTGCCCTATATCGGTTATGACGGCAAAACCTGGTATATCGACGGCACCGAGGCGGGCTATAACTTCATCAATACCGATACGCTGCTGTTGCGCGCTAAAGTCTATTACGCCGACACCCAATACCGTGCGTCTAACGGCCAGACGCCCGCGCTGCGCGGGCTGGATAACCGCAACAGCACAATGATGGGCGGCATGACGATACAGTACACCACGCCAATTGGAGCGTTTAGTGCGACGCTTGCGGGCGACACGCTGGGGGTGAGCAATGGTGTGACCGCGAACTCGGCGTATATTGCGATGGCGCAGTGGGGCGCGTTTACGCTGGTGCCTGAAGCCGGTATGGACTTCTCAAATGCGCAAAATACGCGTTACTACTACGGTATCTCAGAGAAAGAGTCGGTAAAAACGGGTCTGGCAACATGGCGACCACAAAGCAGTATTGTGCCTTACGCGCAGCTGGCCATGAATTATGCCTGGACGCCGCTATGGAATACCTGGGCGCGTTTTACGCAGCGTTTTTACCCGAGCACGATCAGTGACAGCCCGATGGTGAATAAGAACAACCTGCGGGAGTTAACGGTGGGGATGAGTTATACGTTTTAGGCGATTGCTCGGTGATTATCTCATCGTTATAAATACCCACGATTATGCAAACCCGGATAAAATTCCGTTCACTTCCAGTACAGTTTCATATGTAGCGATAGCCACGGTGAACGACTCGGGGAAGTCACCGTCACTTCCCCGAGGCCCCGGACTCCCGGCGAAATAAATCGACCGCTAAAGCGGCAGACCTCCGTTTTATCTCCCAGTCCTGGGTCGGCTGAGATGCGTTCCCGACGCTCTCAGCCTCCGGCCGTTCCCAACGTCCGGACCCTGGCCAGTCGGAGAGAAAACCGAGGCGATTTAAGCCGGAACCGAGCCTCGCTTTTTGTTCCCAGCCACGCTGAACATCACTGTCGCTTCAAGACTTACAGCCACGCCCTTGTCCCCGGCTCTCATCGCCCCCGGTGATGACCCAACTCAGGCGGGGTTGAGCTGTCGGGAACAGCGAAAGAGAGCGATCGTCGGGAACGAATCGCGAACGACCCCGAATGTTTGGGTGATGGCCGGTGGGTTTACCGCTTCAGCGGCGATGAGCTTGCCGGGCGCCGGGGGTCGTCAGGGGGCATGGCGTAATGCCACCTGACACGTTCACCGTGTTCCGAGCCTGCAGGGGAAACAAATGTACGGGTGAACGGAATAACTGCGGAGCGAAAGATATCCCCGGGAAGATTTGAACGTAAAGCTTCCGCACTGAGTGTACAAACCTCAGCACAGCTCCAGCTGCACGTTATTCTCTTTAATCACCTGCATCACCCCCGCAGGCGGCATCACATCCGTATACACGGTATCCACCAGACTGATGCTACCCAAATTCACCATCGCATTACGGCCAAACTTCGAATGGTCTACGACCAGCAGCACGCTGCGGGAGTTTTCGATAATCGCGCGCTTGGTGCGAACCTCATGGTAATCAAATTCCAGCAGCGATCCGTCGCTGTCGATGCCGCTGATGCCAAGAATGCCGAAGTCGAGGCGGAACTGGGAAATAAAGTCGAGCGTGGCTTCACCGATGATGCCGCCATCGCGACTGCGCAGCTCGCCCCCGGCCAGAATGATACGGAAGTCTTCTTTCGCCATCAGCGTATTAGCCACGTTGAGATTGTTGGTCACAATGCGCAAATTGCTGTGGTTAAGCAGCGCGTGAGCCACGGCCTCCGGCGTGGTACCGATGTCGATAAACAGCGTGGCACCGTTAGGAATTTGGCTGGCCACCTTCTGCGCAATACGCTCTTTCTCGGCGGTCTGCGTTGCCTTCCTGTCGTGCCACGGGGTGTTGACCGAGCTGGAAGGCAGGGCCGCGCCGCCGTGATGGCGCAGAATCATATTCTGGTCGGCGAGATCGTTTAAATCACGGCGAATGGTTTGCGGGCTGACGGCAAACTGTTCCACCAACTCTTCGGTACTGACGTATCCTTGCTGCTTAACCAGCTCGATAATCGCGTCATGACGTTGTGTCTGCTTCACAAGCTACTCCAGCATTATTATGTTCGTTTTCGCGCATTCAGGGTATCGACCAGCGCCATCGCCAGCCCTACCAGCATGCCGGTCAGGTGTGCTGGAATGACGGATGACTGAGTAAAGACCTCAATCACCAGCCAAATCACGGCAAACGCCAACAGGCCTCGCTGCATCTGGAGTCCGCTTTCGGGGTCTCGTTCACCGCGGAGCCAGACATAGCCCATCAGCGCAAACACCGTGCCGGACAGGCCACCAAACAGTGGGCCGGTAAATTTCGCCTGCATAAACCCGCTCAGCAGAGTGGAGATGAGCGTCAGCGTCAGCAGTTTGCCGGTGCCAAGGCGTTTTTCCAGCGCACCGCCTAAATACCACCACCATAGTAGGTTAAAGAGGATATGCATCAAGGAGAAATGCAGCAATCCGTGTGTGAAATAACGCCAGAACTCAAAGCGCTGTTCAGGAGCGAGCGGCCAGCCAAGTGCGGAAAGCAGTGGGCCGAAGCCAATGATATTGAGCAGCACAAACAGCGCGATGCATACGCCGATGACGATGAGCGTCAGCGGGCCGGCACGCTCTTTGATGGTGGCGAAAAACGGATAGCGTTTATAGCTGAAACCCACGCCGCTGTGGCCGGTACTCCAGCTGGCAGCCTGGTAGCGAGGATCGCCTGGGTTGGCGACAAACTTTTCCAGTTCTGACTTGACCAGCTGCGCCTGGCTTTCATCAGCCAGCCAGACGTCGCTTTGTGTATGCTGTTGGATAGTGAGAATAACGCCCTGGGTTGCCATGTAATCGACAAAAGCCTGCGCGACGCGCGGGTTGGCGAAAGAGGTGATCATTATCATGAAAGTTTAACCAAATTCGTCTATTTACCCGTCATACTTCGAGCCACAGGGAGCGTTGGCTGCGCGCCTGAATCTCAGTCACTGGCTTTATGTCAGCATCTGAGGATTAGCTCATTTCCGCCAGCCTATGCTCAAACTATTCAGGGTAAAGCCTTATAAAGGCAAACAGTATACCTGCAGGGAGTGAAAGCGCCTGAACTTTACGCGCCGTGAGCAACTTCAGCAGGGAAATGGCGGTGCCAGCCGTCAAAGCCGCCGTCGATGCTATAGACCTGCTCATAGCCCTGCTGCAAAAGGTACTGGGCTGCCCCTTTGCTGCTGTTGCCGTGGTAGCACATCACCATGACCGGGGTGTCGAAGTCGGTTTGCTGCATAAAATTCACCAGCGTGTCGTTGGTGAGGTGGTAGGCCCCCGGCGTGTGTCCCATGGCAAAGCTCTGCGGATCGCGGATGTCCACTAATACCGCCTGCTGCTGCTGGAGTTTCTGGTGTGCTTCTTCCACACCAATACATTCAAATTGATCCATGGTTTTACTCGTCGAGAAAGAAAGGAAACAAGGGGTATGTTAAGGCATAGCACCCCGCAGGCGCTGATATTAACGCCAATATGTTATCCATATCACGTAGAAATGTTTTTATTTCGTTACCAAAGCGGGCGAACACTTGCTATCATGAGCGATATCGAACATTTTTGAGCTTTAACGAAAGTGCGTGAGGGCAACATGGAAACCAAAGATCTGATTGTTATTGGCGGTGGAATCAACGGCGCCGGTATTGCGGCGGACGCCGCTGGCCGCGGGTTATCCGTGTTAATGCTGGAGGGGCAGGATCTGGCCTGTGCAACGTCCTCCGCCAGCTCTAAGCTGATTCACGGCGGCCTGCGCTATCTGGAACATTACGAGTTTCGTCTGGTGAGCGAGGCGCTGGCAGAGCGTGAAGTGCTGCTGAAAATGGCACCGCACATTGCCTTCCCGATGCGCTTTCGTTTGCCGCACCGCCCGCATCTTCGCCCGGCGTGGATGATCCGTACCGGCCTGTTCATGTACGACCATCTGGGAAAACGCACCAGTCTCCCGGCCTCCGCCAGCTTGCGTTTTGGCGCAGACTCCGTGCTGAAGCCGGAAATCGTGCGCGGTTTCGAATATTCTGACTGTTGGGTCGATGATGCTCGCCTTGTGCTGGCAAACGCCCAAATGGTGACGCGCAAAGGTGGTGAGGTCAAAACCCGCACTCGCGCCATCAAAGCCACGCGTGAAAACGGCATGTGGGTGGTGGAGGCGCAGGATATTGATACCGGCGAAACCTTTACCTGGCGTGCGAAAGGCCTGGTGAATGCCACCGGTCCGTGGGTGAAAACCTTCTTTGACGAAGGCCTGCAGCTGCCTTCTCCTTACGGTATCCGCCTGATCAAAGGCAGCCACATTGTGGTACCGCGCGTGCATACCCAAAAGCAGGCCTACATCCTGCAGAATGAAGACAAGCGTATTGTGTTCGTTATCCCGTGGATGGATGAGTTCTCCATCATCGGCACCACCGACGTGGAATACCACGGCGACCCGAAAGCGGTACACATTGACGATAAAGAAGTGAGCTACCTGCTGAACGTTTACAACGCTCACTTTAAAAAGACGCTGACCAAAGACGATATCGTCTGGACCTATTCGGGCGTGCGTCCGCTGTGCGACGACGAATCTGATTCTCCGCAGGCCGTGACCCGCGACTACACCCTCGATATTCACGACGAAAATGGTAAGGCACCGCTGCTCTCTGTATTTGGCGGTAAGCTGACGACCTACCGCAAGCTTGCCGAGCATGCGCTGGATAAGCTTGAGCGCTACTACCCGAATATCGGCCCGTCCTGGACCAAAGAGTGCCACCTGCCCGGCGGTGATATCGGCGGCGATCGCGATGACTACGCGGCTAAACTGCGCCGTCGTCATGGTTTCCTGACCGAAAGCCTTGCCCGTCGCCTGGCGCGTACCTATGGCAGTAACAGCGATCTGGTACTGGGTGATGCCAAAAGCCTCAGCGATCTTGGCGAAGAGTTTGGTCATGAGTTTTACGAAGCCGAGCTGCGTTACCTGGTCGAGCACGAGTGGGTAAGATGTGCGGAAGATGCGCTGTGGCGTCGTACCAAGCTGGGTATGTGGCTGAATGAAGAGCAGCAAACCCGTGTGGCGCAGTGGCTGGTAAAGCAGTTCGCTAAATCAGGATTGTCGCTGGCGTCTTAAATAGCCTTGAACGTATTTTTCACTACGAGTATGCAGAGCTGGCGACAGGTTCCGTTAATCTCCAGCTCTGTTTTATATGCAACCACCGCACCGGTGAACGTCTTAGGGAAGCCACCGCCGCTCTCAGCCTCTGGCTGCTCCCGACGGCAGGACCCTGGCCAGTGGGAGAGAAAACTGAGGCGATTTAAGCCGCAACCGTGCCTCACTATACTTTCAGCACTAACCTCCGCTACAACGTCGCTTCTTGTTTTCCCTCTCGCCCCTTTGGGAAGAGGGCCGGGGTGAGGGGCTTGCCCGAAATATCGTCCCGTCCTGCTGGACAGCTAAACCCCATACCCCATCATTTTCAGCAGTTTCTGCGCATGCAGTACTGCATCCTGGCGGTGTGCCACGCCCAGCTTCTGATACAAGTTACGAATATGCGTTTTAATGGTGGTCGCCGCGACGTCCAGTTCTCCGGCGATCTGCTCATTACTGTAGCCTGAGTAAATCAACCCTAGTACCTGCCACTCACGCTGAGTCAGGGGGCTGGTACGAATAAGTTCCGGTACTTCCGGGTGATTAAGCAGGCGATTTACAAAGCTTTCGTCAAAGTGGGCGAACTTATGACGATGATGCTGATTAATCTCGCGCAGGATGCGCTGGGCGCGATGCTGATCCAGCTCCGGCAGCGTGTTTAGCTGAATTAACTGGCGCAGCTGTTGCGCCATTGCTTCCCCTTCAATCACGAAATGGCTGATAAACCCGGTGCGGTTTGCCAGTGCCAGAGCTTCTAATAACACGCGCTGAGCATCGCTTTTGCGTCCGGCCTGCCAGTAAAGCTGATTTAACAACAGTAAGTTGCGGTTCAGGTCGCTCATCAGGCGCAGGCTGCGAGCATTTTCGTTCAACTCTTCCAGCACCATTTCCGCTGGCCCGTACTCGCCCAGCAGGATTTGTACGCGGGCGATGTTGCGCCACTGGCTTTGCAGGAAGTGGTTATTGGCAAATTCAGGTTTTGGCGTCTGGCGCAGCCAGTTGGCTGCCGACTTCTTATCGCCGGTCATTTGCCAGTAGATCACCCGCACCTTATCGGCGTTGGAAACCCAGTCGCTGTGCCAGGGACCGTTCCCAAGCAAATTTTCAAGGCGGTTAAGGTGATTACGAGCATTATCCAGGTCACCGCGCGCCAGAGAACATTGCACCAGCAGCGCCAGGCACTGTAGCTGCTGCTGCGGCTGGAAGCTGGAGAGCACCTCCATCCCGCTGCGTGCTGCTGCTTCGGCTTCGTCCAGCCGTGCCCACGCCCAAAGAAGCTGAGCGCGTATGCGCTGCAGGAACTCATGCAGCGGCAGCTGTTCGAGATGCTGCTCGCGAATCAGCACAAAGGCTTTTTCCTGGGTTTCCCAGGCTGCCTGCAGGAACCCCTGCGCCAGCAAAATTTCGCTTTGTTGAATCAGACTCCACAGCGCGTAATGCCAGACATCATGACGACGCGCCATTTGTTCGGTTTGCTGCATGACGGAGAGTGATTTAGTGAGGTCTCCCTTGCAGTGCAGCACCTCACCGTGAACCGATGTAGCCACGATGCGGCTGTAGAAATTGGCCAAGGGCAGCATTTCCAGCGCCACCATCGCCAGGCGTTCAGCCTCTGCCGGATCGCCCGCGTTAATGGCTACCTGGGCACGCAGGGCGTTGAATTCACCGTGCAGCGTATCGTCGATAACTAAATTCATCTCCTGCTCGGCGCGCGCCAGCAGGGTATTGACTTCGCTATAGCGGTGCTGGGTTTGCATCAGCCAGGCCTGCAGCAGCACCAGTTTGGGGTTTTCCAGCAGGCTTTCCCACGGCAGCGCTTTTAGCGACTCTTCCAGCAGCGTCAGTTCGCTGTGGTTAAACAGTGCCCAGGCGTGGCCCAGCAGGATATCGCGCAGCATATTGGCATCACCTGCCGCCAGCGCGTGGTGAATCGCCTCGCTGGGAAAGCCCTGTGCCATCCAGCTTTCTGCCGCGGCTCGGTGAATATCCGGCAGTTCTGCGGCCAGTTCCCACTGGCAGCGCTGGCGCAGGAAACTGCCAAACAGCGGGTGGAAGCAGAACCATTCGCCGGAGTCATCCATGCGCTGCAGGAACAAGCCCTGGCGTTCGGTTTCTTCAAGCCGCATCTGGCCGTTTTCTTCACCGGTAACCCGGACGATCAGCGCGTCGTTCATCGAACGCAGGATAGAGCTGCGCAGCAGGAAGTTGCGGGTATCGGCATCAACGTTATCCAGGACTTCATCCACCAGATAGTCTGAAAGATGGCTGGCGTTAATACCCGACAGGCGGCGCGCGGAATGCTGGGCTGGCGTATTGCTCTGGCGAGCGGACAGGGCGATCAGCTGTAGCGCGGTCACCCAGCCCGCCACGTCATCGCACAGGCGGCTACTGTCCGCCTGCTCAATGGGCGTGGCCAGGCGGTTATCAAAGAATTGTTTGGCTTCCTGGTGGGTGAACGCGAGCTGCTGGCTGCCGATTTCGAGCAGCTGATCGCGCACGCGAAGGTTGGCGATGCCAAGCTGCGGCAAATTGCGCGACAAAATCACCAGCGTCAGGTTTTCCGGCTGGTGGCGTATGAAAAAGCGCATGGCTTCATGAATCACCGGGTTGGCAATCAGATGGTAATCATCAATCACCAGGTACAGCGGCTTATCCCATCCTGCCAGCTCGATGAAAAGTTGGGAAAAGAGCGATGACAGGCTGGCATATTGCCGTTTTTGCGCCATGATTTCGCTACTTACACAGTGGCCACCGGTGGCATGTTGCACGGCAGCGATCAGGTAACTGGCAAAACGCTCCTGCTGGTTATCCCCTTCATCAAGGGAGTACCAGCCCAGATCTTTTTTCCCCGCCGCCCACTGTGAGACCAGCGTCGTTTTACCGTAACCGGCGGGGCTGGCTACCAGCGCTAACCGGTAGTTGGCGGCGGTCGAAAGCTTCACCAGCAGGCGGTCGCGAACCACAGTGTTTTCCAGCCGTACAGGACGACTTAATTTGGATGGGATTAACATAGTTGATCACTTCACTGTGTAAAAATTTCCCCGACATCTTCCGCGCCGCAAGACGGAATTACCGCACTGCAGAAAGAATCGTGGAGGGAAATGTTCAAGGATGCGATTTTTTTTACGCTTCGTAATTAATGCTTACGGATAAGGTCGGCCAGAATGCTTCTTATTGCAAGGTTGTTGAACTTTCTGTGCTCGGTAAGTTGCACCCTGTCACAGTTCCATTTTTTTCATGAATATGATTGCTCACTCCTTGCGCCAGCGCGACTGAAACCTGTTACATCGCCGTGCCAGGTGGCAGAGATCACATTTTTCGCTCATCCTCGCTACTCCTCCCCGCCTAATCCGCGCCGGGATGAGGAAGTCACCCAGGCTGCCCGGCACACTAACGGGTAATGATTTTCGAACATTACAGGACCGATTTCCTATGTCACAGCCGATCTTCAGTAAAGAACAGTTCCAGTCCGCTCTGACGCGCCAGTGGCAGCGTTACGGCCTTAATGATGCCAGTGAAATGACCCAGCATCAGTGGTGGCACGCGGTTAGCGGCGCGCTGGCAGAGCTATTAGCGGCTCAGCCGGTAGCAAAACCCGAGTCTAAACAGCAGCGCCACGTAAACTACATCTCTATGGAGTTTCTGATTGGCCGCCTGACCGGGAACAACTTACTTAACCTCGGCTGGTTCTCTGAGGTGAGCGACATACTGAAGGGTTACCAGATTAACCTTACGGATTTGCTGGAAGAAGAGACGGACCTGGCATTAGGAAACGGCGGGCTGGGGCGACTGGCGGCCTGCTTCCTGGACTCAATGGCCACGGTCGGGCAGTCGGCTATTGGCTATGGCCTGAATTATCAGTACGGCCTGTTCCGCCAGTCCTTTAAGGACGGCAAGCAGATGGAAGCCCCGGATGACTGGCAGCGCGGCAGCTACCCCTGGTTCCGCCACAACGGCGCGCTGGACGTGCAGGTTGGGGTCGGCGGTAAAGTGGTGAAGAATGGGAAAAGTCAGCGCTGGGAACCTGCTTTTATTTTCCAGGGAGAGGCGTGGGATTTACCGGTGCTGGGTTATCGAAACGGCGTGGCGCAGCCGCTGCGTCTGTGGCAGGCAAAGCACGCACATCCCTTTGATCTGACAAAATTTAATGACGGCCAATTCCTTAAAGCCGAACAGCAGGGTATCGATGCCGAAAAGCTGACCAAGGTGCTCTACCCGAACGACAATCATTTGAACGGCAAAAAGCTGCGCCTGATGCAGCAGTATTTCCAGTGTGCCTGCTCCGTAGCCGATATTTTGCGGCGCCATCACCTGGCTGGCCGCAAGCTCGCCGAGCTGCCGGATTACGAAGCTATCCAGCTTAACGATACTCACCCAACCATCGCCATTCCTGAACTGCTGCGCGTGCTGATTGATGAGCACCAGCTCAGCTGGGACGATGCCTGGGCGATGACCAGCAAGACCTTTGCTTATACCAACCACACGCTGATGCCGGAAGCGCTGGAATGTTGGGACGAGAAGCTGGTTAAGGCGCTTTTGCCGCGGCATATGCAAATCATCAATGAAATTAACAAGCGGTTTAAGGTGCTGGTCGAGAAAACCTGGCCGGGTGACGAACCCGTTTGGGCGAAGCTTGCCGTGGTACATAACAAGCAGGTACGTATGGCAAACCTGTGCGTAGTCGGCGGCTTTGCGGTGAACGGCGTGGCGGCTCTCCACTCTGAGCTGGTGGTGAAAGACCTGTTCCCGGAATATCACCAGCTGTGGCCGAACAAATTCCATAACGTCACTAACGGTATTACACCGCGCCGCTGGATCAAACAGTGTAATCCTGCGCTTGCTGCGCTGTTCGACAAGACGCTGAAGAAAGAGTGGGCCAACAACCTGGACGTACTGGAAGGGTTGGAGAAGCACGCCGATAATGCCAAATTCCGCCAGACCTGGCGCGAGATCAAATACCAGAACAAGGTGAAGCTGGCGGCCTTTGTGAAGGCGCGTACCGGCATCGTGATTAGCCCGGATGCGCTGTTTGATGTGCAGATTAAACGCCTGCATGAATACAAGCGCCAGCACCTGAACCTGCTGCATATTCTGGCGCAGTACAAAGCTATCAGAGAAAACCCAGAGGCTGAGCGAGTGCCGCGCGTTTATCTATTCGGTGCTAAAGCGGCTCCGGGTTATTACCTGGCAAAAAACATCATCTTTGCGATCAACAAAGTGGCCGAGGTGATCAACAACGATCCGCTGGTGGGCGACCAGCTGAAGGTCGTCTTCCTGCCGGACTACTGCGTGTCTGCGGCGGAAATCATGATCCCGGCGGCAGATATCTCCGAGCAGATTTCGACCGCGGGCAAAGAAGCTTCCGGCACCGGTAATATGAAGCTTGCGCTGAACGGCGCGCTGACGGTCGGTACGCTTGACGGCGCCAACGTTGAAATTGCCGAGAAAGTGGGTGAAGAGAATATCTTTATATTTGGCCACACCGTCGAACAGGTTAAAGCCCTGAAAGCCAAAGGCTACGATCCGGTGAAATGGCGTAAAAAAGACAAAGTGCTGGATGCTATCCTCAAAGAGCTGGAGCAGGGGAAATACAGCGAGGGTGATAAACACGCCTTTGATCAGATGCTGCACAGCATCGGTAAAGAGGGCGGCGACCCTTATCTGGTCATGGCGGACTTTACCGCCTACGCCGAAGTGCAGAAGCTTGCCGACAAGCTTTACCTCGACCAGGAAGCCTGGACGCGTGCGGCCATTCTGAACAGCGCGCGCTGCGGCATGTTCAGCTCCGATCGCTCGATTCGTGATTATCAGCAACGTATCTGGCAGGCAAAACGCTAAGGGAGCGCCATGGATAGCAAACGTCTCGACAGTGCCGCCCTGGCGGCCGGTATCAGCCCACATTACATCAACGCGCACGGCAAAGCGCAGAGTATTCCTGCGGATACCAAAAAACGCCTTCTGGAGGCGATGAAACCTATTTCAGGTGCAAAGCAGGCAAAATCTCCGGTGCCCAGTGTTCAGGTCTACACCTTAGGGCAGCGCATGCAGCTCGCGATACAGGAGGAAGGGGAATATGGCTGGCAGTTGACCACGGAGGACGGCTCGCTGCATCAGGGGATCGCCCGCGGCGGCAAAAAACTGGAGCTGCCGATTAAGCTGCCCGAGGGTTACCACGATCTGGTGATAACCCACCAGAAACGGAGCTGGACAAGCCGAATTATTGTCGCGCCACCGCGCTGCTACGAGCCGGACGCCTTAATGCAGGGAAAAAAACTGTGGGGTGCGTGCGTACAGCTTTATACGCTGCGCTCGGAGGCTAACTGGGGCATCGGTGATTTTGGTGATCTGAAGAAAATGCTGGCGGATGTGGCAACGCGTGGCGGGGCATTTATCGGCCTTAATCCTATCCATTCGCTTTACCCAGCGAACCCGGAAAGCGCCAGCCCGTACAGTCCTTCGTCACGCCGCTGGCTGAATATCATCTACATCGACGTTAACGCGGTGGAGGATTTTCAGAGCAGCAAAGAGGCGCAGGCGTGGTGGAAAAAACCTGCCGTTCAGCAGCAGATTGAGGCAGCGAGGGAGGTTGAATGGGTGGATTATTCCGCCGTTACGGCCCTCAAAATTGCGGCACTGCGCCTTGCCTGGAAACCGTTCTTGCAGCGTAAACCCAACGATGAGCAGGTTGTCGCTTTTAACCGGTTCGTTGCCGAGGGCGGCGAAAGTCTTTTCTACCAGGCGGCTTATGATGCGCTACACGCAAGCCAGGCCAGCGAAGATCCTATGCGCTGGGGCTGGCCGGTGTGGCCGGAAAGTTATCGAGATGCGCATAGCCCGGATGTTAAACGGTTCTGCGAAAAGCATCACGATGAGGTTAACTTCTGGCTTTGGCTGCAGTATCTCGCCTGGCGTCAGTTTAAAGCCTGTTGGGAGGCCAGCCAACAGGATGGGATGCCTATTGGCCTCTACCGTGATCTTGCGGTGGGCGTGGCAGAGGGGGGGGCTGAGACCTGGTGCGACCGCGATCTCTATTGCCTGAAGGCATCGGTTGGCGCGCCGCCGGATATTCTTGGCCCGCTCGGGCAAAACTGGGGTCTGCCGCCGATTGATCCTCACGTCATGGTTGCTCGTGCCTATGAGCCTTTTATCGAGCTGCTACGCGCCAATATGACCCACTGCGGCGCGCTGCGTATCGACCATGTGATGTCGATGCTGCGCCTGTGGTGGATCCCTTACGGTGAGACGGCGGATAAAGGGGCTTATGTTCAGTACCCCGTTGACGATTTGCTGTCGATTCTTGCGCTGGAGAGCCAGCGCCACCGCTGTATGGTCATCGGCGAAGATCTTGGTACTGTACCGGTTGAGATCGTCGGTAAGCTGCGCGACAGCGGCGTTTATTCTTACAAGGTGCTGTACTTCGAGCATGACGGTGAGAAGCAGTACAAGGCGCCCGCATGCTGGCCGAAGCAGTCGATGGCCGTCGCCACGACCCACGACCTGCCAACGCTTCGTGGTTACTGGAACCGTGGAGATTTAACGCTCGGTGAAACGCTTGGCCTCTACCCTGATGAAGCGGTACTGGCGGGGCTGTATGAGGATCGTGAACGGGCTAAGCAAGGCTTGCTGGATGGTCTGCATCAATACGGCTGTTTGCCGAAGCGTGCGGGGCATAAGGCTGCGTTAATGGCGATGACCGACACGCTTAACCGGGGAATGCAGCGCTACATCGCGGACAGCAATAGTGCGTTGCTGGGGCTACAGCCGGAGGACTGGCTGGACATGGCCGAACCGGTGAATATTCCGGGAACCAGTGACCAGTATAAAAACTGGCGTCGTAAGCTGACCTGCTCGCTGGAAGCGATGTTTGCCGATGAGCGGGTGAATAAGCTGCTGAAGGATTTGGATAAGCGGCGTAAGAAAATGTAATTTGACGACCCTCACCCTCACCCTCACCCTCACCCTCACCCTCTCCCTGGAAAGGAGAGGGAACAGAATGGTGAAACCTACGAGATCTCTTTCCTCCTGGGGAGAGGGCCGGGGTGAGGGGGTTATCTAATTAGTAATAAGAGTGCTCACCGCGCTGGTGTTCGGTCAGGTCACGAACGCCTTTCAGCTCAGGGAACTCAGCCAGCAGCTGTTTCTCAATCCCTTCTTTCAGCGTCACATCTACCATAGAACAACCGTTACAGCCGCCGCCAAACTGCAGAATGGCATAGCCTTCATCGGTAATTTCCATCAGCGTTACGCGACCACCGTGGCCAGCCAGCTGTGGGTTAACGGTCGCCTGCAGCATGTACTCGACGCGCTCCATCAGCGGCGCATCGTCAGAAACTTTACGCATTTTCGCGTTAGGCGCTTTCAGCGTCAGCTGGGAACCGAGCTGATCGGTGACGAAGTCAATCTCGGCGTCTTCGAGGTAAGGTGCGCTTAGCTCATCGACATAAGCGGTTAACTGCTCAAACGGCAGTGCTGTATCGGTCGCTTCAACCGCATCCGGCGGACAATAAGACACACCACACTCCGCATTCGGGGTGCCAGGATTGATTACGAATACGCGGATTTGCGTCCCTTCTTCCTGATTTGCCAGCAGTTTGGCAAAGTGGGATTGTGCAGCATCGGAAATACGGATCATAACGATTGCTCAATAGTTGACTATTTTAGTCGGTTATAATACGCCCATCGTCGAGGGTCTACAAGGTTCGACACAGGCACCATACCTGGACAGTCGCTGCGCCCTGCCTTTTCAGCAACCGCGCTATCTCCGCAACAGTACTACCCGTCGTCACGACATCATCCACAATAGCCATATGGCGACCCGCTACCGGGATTTCAACCCTAAAGATGCCTTTCAAATTCCTCTTTCGCTCTTTGGCCGTTAGCGTGTGCTGCGCGGGCGAAGAACGTATGCGTTTGATGGAAAAAGGAAAATGATTACAACCCAACCAGCGTGCCAGCGGAGTAGCAATAAGTGCGCTTTGGTTATAGCCACGCCGCCATGCACGGCTGCGATGCAGCGGCACGCTCAGAATGATGTCGGGTATCGTGATACGCCCGTCCCGCCTGGCTGCCAGTACGCGCAGCAGCAGCAGGCGTGCCAGCGAGGGGGCGAGCGAGGGCGAACCGGTAAATTTAAGGTGATGAATAAGCGAGCTTAGCGGGGGAAGGTAATCGGTAACATAGGTGATTGTGTCCCACTCAGGCATCCGTTGCAGGCAGCGTCCACAGGGTAATTTAACGCTTAAGGCTGGCAAACCGCAGTGTGAGCAGCAAGACGGTGGCTTCGGTAGTGAGGCTGTACAGCACGAGCAAATCCCCCATCCAGGGCAGGCAAGCGGTAACTCGCATAGCCAACAGCGTCCAGGGATTGTTAGCATAGCGTTCTCCTTGCTGATGAAAATGAGAACGGTAACCGATGAGCGAGCTGTGGTGGCAAACAAAAGGTGAAGGAAAATACGATCTTGTGCTGCTGCACGGATGGGGGCTGAACGCCGGGGTATGGCACAACATAGAAGCAGAACTCGGCTCGCAATTTCGGCTGCACCTGGTCGATTTGCCGGGGTACGGTCGAAGTAAAGGTTTTGGCACGTTAACGCTGGCGCAAATGGCTGACATTGTGCTGTCGCAGGCACCAGAACGCGCCATCTGGCTGGGCTGGAGCCTGGGGGGATTGGTGGCAAGCCAGATAGCACTCGCTCATCCCGAACGTGTAAAGGCGCTGGTGACGGTGGCATCCTCGCCGTGCTTTACCGCTTCCGAAAGTTGGCCCGGTATTAAACCGGACGTCCTGGCCGGGTTCCAACAGCAGCTGAGCGAAGATTTTCAACGCACCGTTGAGCGCTTTCTGGCGCTGCAAACCCTGGGGACAGAAACCGCTCGCCAGGATGCTCGCTTGCTTAAATCCGTTGTTCTGGAGCAGCCGGTGCCGGAAGTGGAGGTGCTAAACGGCGGTCTTGAGATCCTGAGAACCGCCGATCTGCGTACGGGGCTTGCCGCTTCCGCAGTGCCGCATTTACGCCTGTATGGCAGACTGGACGGTCTGGTACCTCGCAAAGTTGTTCCCCTGCTTGATACCCTTTGGCCGCAATCCGGCTCGTTTATCTTCGACAAAGCGGCACATGCGCCATTTATCTCGCATCCGGCTGAGTTCTGCCGGGCCCTGCTGGAATGGTGTCAGCGTCCCGGGGAGTAATTTGTTCATCCGTGGCGAAAAAAGCATTTTGTGCCAATACTCAATTATTCACCCTGTAAAGGGTGAATAAGTAAACCATTGTGGGTGAATCCCGGTGACTAAAAAAACAGATACCTATGGAGAGTACTGGCTATGAAATTGATAACAGGCATCGTTACGACATTGTTGGTTAGTGCTGTTTCCTTTGGCGCTTTTGCGGCTAAAGAACTTGAAAAAGATAAAGTTGCGAGCATGAAGTTAACCAAAATCGGCACTATCGTGACCGATAAAACGTCTGCTTCAATGGATGCGAAGCGGGATTTGGTTAAGAAAGCAGATAAGCTCGGAGGGGACTACTACGTGGTGACCAGCGCCGAGAAATACACGAAAAACGTTCGTGCAACTGCAGACGTCTATAAAATTGCTAAATAGTTTTGCTATAAAAAAGGCGGGATACCCCGCCTTTTTTGTCAGCGTAATGCCCACAGCTCCCGCACACACAGTTTCCCTTCCGGACAACTTTTGCAGCTTCCCGTCAGGCAACTGCTCGGGTCTTCACTGATGCGCATTGCTTTACCCATGGCCTCCAGGCGGTCAAGCATGGCGGCCACCAGCGGCAGGGGCGTAGCAAGCTGCTGGCTTATCTGCTTCGCTTCCAGGCGGCCCTGAAGCGCCAGGGCGTTGCGGATATCAATCAGGCTCGCCATTCATCGCTCCTTAATGGCAGTCGCCGGTGCTGCTCTGGCAGCAAGACGACGGCGTTTTTCTGACGGCCAGCAGCGAGACGTCAACGCGGCTGCGGGCCCGGCGCAGGCCGCCCAGCAGCAGAACGTTGAACAATACCACCGCCAAAATACAGACCAGACTGAACTGTGGGTGCTCGCTAAAGGTGACGCTCTGGTAGTACAGCGTAGAGAGCGAGTAGGCGATATTCAGCCCCCAAAGTACCGAGAATGTCATCCAGCCCCGGCTCGACTCTCGGGCTATCGCGCCCATCACCGAGATGCACGGAATATAGAGCAGGACGAAAATGAGATAGCTGTAGGCGGCGGCTTCGCTGCCAAACTTGCTGCTCATTACGCCCATCGGCCCGGAGGACATTTCGCCGTCGCCTTTGCTGGCTTCAATCGGGTTTGCCAGCACGCTCAGGCTAAAGGTGTTTTTCAGGCCCTGCCAGGTTTCATCGGCGGCGGCGCCCAGCTCGTCAAGCAGATTAAAGCTTGCGGCATCAAACTCCTCGTTATGGATATCTTCGGCGGTATAGAGGGTATTCAGCGTACCGACAACCACCTCTTTTGCCATCGCGCCGGTAAACAGCCCAACGGTGGCCTGCCAGTTATCATCGTGGACGCCAATCGGCTTGAGCAGAGGGGTCAATACGCGGCTAACGGAGGCCAGCGCTGAGTCATTAATGTTATTTACCGCCTTGCCGCTAAAGGAGAAGCTGTTCAGTGCGCCAATGAAGATACTCACAATAACAATCACTTTACCCGCACGCAGCACGAAACCTTTCAGACGCTGCCAGGTCTGCAGGAGCAGGCTCTTGAGATGGGGAACGTGGTAAACCGGTAGCTCCATCACGAACGGTGAGGCTTCGCCGCGCATGATGGTGTGTTTCAGCATCAGGCCGGTAAGAATAGCCATCACGATGCCGAGGATGTAGAGCGAGAACACGACAAGCGCGCCCTGCTGACCGAAGAACGCGGCGGCAAAGACCGCAAAAATCGCCAGCCGTGCGCCGCAGGACATAAACGGCGCCATCATGATGGTCATCAACCGTTCGCGTGGAGCATCGAGGGTACGGGCCCCCATGACCGAAGGCACGTTGCATCCAAAGCCCACGATCAGCGGTACGAAGGATTTACCCGGCAGCCCTAAGGACTGCATCAGGCGGTCCATCACGAAGGCGGCGCGAGCCATATAACCGGAGTCTTCGAGGAACGACAGGAACAGGTACATCATACCGATTTGTGGGACCAGCGGCAGCACGGTATTGATCCCGCCGCCGATGCCCTGGGCAAGGAAAATGGTCAGCCAGTCGGGGAAGTGCAGCGTATAGCCAAGCCACTGAATACCGTGAATGAATATCGCCACCGAGCCGGCGTCAAAAATAGGCTGCAGCGCCCCGCCGATGTTAATCGCCAGCAGGAACATCAGGTACATCACCAGCATAAATATCGGCAGGCCGAGGTAGCGGTTGAGGATGATTTTATCCATCGCCACCGTCAGGTGGTTCGGCTCGGCGGTCATGCTGTTGCTGACTGCGTCACAGACGGAGGCAATACTTTGGTAGCGTGCATCGGCAATCAACAGGGCAGGGTCGTCAACGGTGTCCGCCAGGCGGGCGCGAGCGGCATTCAGCCCGTCAGAGGCATCGCCCGCATAAGCCAGGCTGTAGATGTCACCTTCCAGCATCTGCAGCGCCAGCCAGCGGCGTTGCTTAACCGGCATCTCCTGTGGCATAGCCGTTGCCAGTTTATCCGCTTCCTGCAGTAAAACCTGCGGATAGTGAACCAGTTCGCTTCTTTGGTTGGGTTGTTTGCGGTCAATGGCGAGCTTCAGGCTCTCTATTCCCCGTCCGCGAGTAGAAACCAGCGGCACGACCGGGCAGCCCAGGCGGGCGGCAAGCGCGTCGATGTCGATGCGGATAGCCTGCTTTTCGGCGATATCGAGCATGTTCAGCGCAACCACGCACGGAATGCCCAGCTCCAGCAGCTGCAGCGTCAGGTAGAGGTTGCGTTCAAGGTTGGAAGCATCAACCACGTTGATAAGCAGGTCAGCATCACCGCTGAGGATGTAGTGGCAGGCGATTTGCTCATCGAGCGAAGTCTGCGACGAAATAGTGGTGAGCGAATAGGTGCCGGGTAGATCAACCAGCGTCACCTGATGCTCAAGCGTGGAAAACTGACCTTCTTTGCGTTCTACGGTTACGCCAGCCCAGTTTCCCACGCGCTGGCGGGCACCCGTCAACTGATTGAATAGCGTGGTTTTACCTGAGTTAGGATTGCCGATTAAACCTATGGTTAAGTTTTTCATTTTATTCGTGGACTTCGTTGAGTTTGCAAAAAGCGCGTACGCTCACCCGCCGTTAAGCAACGGCTTCAACATTCACCAGCGCGAGGTCTTTCTTACGCAATACCAGGCTAACGCGGCGCGTTTCGATATGAATAGGGTCGCCGAGCGGAGCCACGCGGACTACGTTGAATGAAGAACCCGGCAGCATGCCGAGAGACAATAATTTTTGGCGGTAAGCCGGACTAATTTCACTGGCGAAGCCGGTAATTTTCCACGCGCTATTCGGTATGAATTGCATAGGACCTACTTAGAGCTGGGCTCTGCATTGACGCTGACTGAATGATCGTTTCCATAAGCGAGAAGAGACGCATAACGAAAACCAATTAAGCGGTCGGAAGAAAGAGAAGAAATAACGTTCAATGCAATGATAATGAGAATGGTTACCGCCCACAATATTTATTTTTCTGCCTGAATTATTGCGTTCTGGCACTTTTTTTCAGATGTGGGGATTTTATTTATCACCGTGTGTTGTTGGCGATTTTTTGTAACGTCATGAATAATATTGATTTATATAAAATGACGTGAAGGTGTTTATTATTTTAATGTTATTCAGGTATCACTAATGTTGCATCGGTGATAATTACTGGTTTCGCTGAAGGGTATTTATTGAAAATTGATTTAAATCAAACTTAGTTTATTTTTTTGCACAACGGCGTGAGCGCAAGAATAATTCCTCTCCCCGAAGGGAGAGGAAAGAGAATTAGCGCTTCTTACCCATAGCGGCGGCCAGGGCGTCCATCATGGCGCTATTTCCACCGCTGGCGTTGTCACGCCCGCGCGGTTTTTGCGGTGCAGCAGGTCTGCCTTTTTGCTCACGAGGGGTATTACCACCGCTGTTCCGGCGGCTGCCGCTTTCGCCCGGCTGTTCGTCGAGGCGCATGGTTAAGGCGATGCGTTTGCGCTGCAGGTCAACCTCAAGCACTTTGACCTTCACGATATCGCCCGCTTTCACCACTTTGTGCGGATCGTCGATGAATTTGTCCGACAGGGACGAGATGTGAACCAGCCCATCCTGATGTACGCCGATATCCACAAACGCACCGAAGTTGGTGACGTTGGTCACCGCCCCTTCCAGCACCATGCCCGGCGTCAGGTCGTTCATGGTTTCCACGCCTTCGGCAAACTGCGCGGTTTTAAACTCAGGGCGCGGGTCGCGACCCGGCTTTTCCAGCTCTTTAATAATGTCCGTCACGGTCGGGACCCCGAAACGCTCATCGGTAAACTGGCTGGCTTTCAGATCGCGCAGCTCGCTGCTGTTGCCCATCAGGTCCTGCAGCGCCTGCTGGGTTGCGGCCAGGATGCGTTCGACCACCGGATAGGCTTCCGGGTGAACGGTTGAGGCATCCAGCGGGTTATCGCCGTGGTTAATACGCAGGAAGCCCGCGCACTGCTCGAAGGCTTTTGGCCCCAGACGGCTAACTTTCAGCAGCTGCTGGCGATTCTGGAAGCGGCCATTCTCGTCACGCCAGCTGACGATATTCTGCGCCATCATGCGGGTCAGGCCGGCAACGCGCGTCAGCAGCGGCACGGAAGCCGTGTTCAGATCCACGCCAACGGCGTTTACGCAGTCTTCCACTACCGCATCGAGCTTTTTCGCCAGCTGAGCCTGGCTGACGTCATGCTGATACTGGCCGACGCCGATAGATTTCGGATCGATTTTCACCAGCTCGGCCAGCGGATCCTGCAGGCGGCGAGCGATCGAAACTGCACCGCGGATAGAAACATCCAGGTCAGGAAACTCCAGCGCCGCCAGCTCGGAAGCTGAATAGACGGACGCGCCCGCTTCGCTGACGATGACCTTTTGTGCCGTGACTTTCGGGAACTGCTTCTGTACGTCGAGGAAGAAACGCTCGGTTTCACGGGACGCGGTGCCGTTGCCAATGGCAACCAGCTCGACGTTATGCTTTTCGCAAAGCGCAGCAACGGCGATAGCGGCTTTTGCCGCCTGGCCGGTATGCGGATAAATGGTATCGGTAGCAACCAGCTTGCCGGTGGCGTCAACTACTGCGACCTTCACGCCGGTACGCAGGCCCGGATCGAGGCCCATTGTGGCACGCAGGCCAGCCGGAGCCGCCATCAACAGGTCATGAAGGTTGCGGGCGAAGACGTTAATCGCTTCGTCTTCCGCGCGCTCGCGTACCGTGCCCATCAGCTCGGTTTCAAGGTGCATCAGCACTTTGATGCGCCAGGTCCAACTGACGACGGCTTTACACCAGCTATCGGCAGGCGCATTGTTCAGGCGAAGATCCAAATGTTTGGTAATCAGCTGTTCGCAATAGCTCTCACGCGGTGGCTCATCGAACTGCGGGTCAGCATTCAGCGATAGCTGTAATACTCCTTCGTTACGCCCGCGGAACATCGCCAGCGCGCGGTGGGAAGGGACGGTCGCAATGGCTTCGTGGTGGGCAAAGTAGTCGCGGAATTTTGCGCCTTCTTCCTCTTTACCGCTTACCACGGCAGAAACCAGGTGTGCATTCTTCCATAAATAGTCACGCACTTTCGCCAGCAGCGCGGCATCTTCAGCGAAGCGCTCCATCAGAATGTAGCGTGCGCCGTCCAGCGCGGCTTTGGTGTCCGCCACGCCTTTGTCGGCGTCCACGAAGCGAGCAGCTTCCTGCTCAGGGTCGTGTGAAGGCTCGTTCCACAGCAAATCAGCCAGCGGCTCAAGGCCGGCTTCAATGGCGATTTGCCCGCGGGTACGGCGCTTGGGTTTATACGGCAGGTAAAGGTCTTCGAGTTCGGTTTTGCTCAGCGTGCCGTTGATGGCACCGGCAAGCTCGTCGCTCAGTTTGCCCTGGTCTGCAATGGATTTGAGGATGGTCTGGCGGCGTTCTTCCAGCTCGCGCAGGTAGCTAAGACGAGTCTCCAGTTGACGCAGTTGCGTGTCATCCAGACCGCCGGTGACTTCCTTACGATAACGTGCGATAAACGGCACGGTATTCCCTTCATCCAGCAGGCGAACGGCAGCTTCTACCTGTTCGTTTCTGGCCTGAAGCTCACCCGCAATAATGCGGCAAAGCGAATCATTCATCATGGCTTTTCATCTGTGTAGTACGGAAAATTCAGCAAACAGTTATACGGATCGGGGCATGAAAATGCCAGCCACCGACCCCCGGATATTGGGTTTCAGACAGTTCTGTGCGAATTATTCAGGTTTAGGATACTCAATTTCATTGACGTACCACTGCGCCTCTCCCGCTGGCGTTTGCACCACGGCTAAATCGCCCACCTCTTTTTTGAGCAGCGCTCGTGCCATCGGTGAGTCGATAGAAATGTAGTCCTTGCGGCCAAAAATTTCGTCATAGCCAACGATACGAAAGCGCAGCAGGTCGCCGTCGTCGTTTTCTATTTCGACCCACGCGCCGAAGAAGACTTTGCCTTCCTGCTGCGGCGAATAATCGACAATTTTAAGCCGTTCCAGAGATTTAGTGATATAGCGAACCCGGCGGTCAATTTCGCGCAGACGCTTTTTGTTGTACTGGTAGTCGGCGTTTTCACTGCGATCGCCGAGGCTCGCGGCCCAGGTCACTTTTTTGGTCACCTCGGGGCGTTCTTCACGCCACAGGTAATCCAGCTCTTTTTTGAGCTTTTCGTAGCCTTCACGGGTGATTAACGGCGTTTTCATCTTTCTACCCTGCAGCCTGTAAAATCAGAGTGTGATTTAAACCGATGCTCAATGAAGAATGCAACCGGTGCATTTTGGGAAGCAAGTCACCAAATTTTGATTTAAAACGTTGATAACCGACTGTTTAATATGCTTTGTAACAATTTCGACTAGAATGTATACCAGAATTGACTGGTCGTATTAGCGCAGTTTTTTAAGAATACACACTCAACTGTTCGAGCCTTTGGGAGTACAAACGATGCAAGAGAACTATAAAATTCTGGTGGTCGATGACGACATGCGCCTGCGCGCGCTGTTAGAGCGTTATCTCACCGAGCAGGGCTTCCAGGTTCGCAGCGTCGCTAACGCCGAACAAATGGATCGCCTGCTGACACGTGAATCTTTCCACCTGATGGTGCTGGATCTTATGCTGCCAGGTGAAGACGGGCTCTCTATTTGCCGTCGTCTGCGTAGCCAGAGTAACCCAATGCCGATCATCATGGTGACCGCGAAGGGCGAAGAGGTCGACCGTATTGTCGGTCTGGAAATCGGCGCAGATGACTATATTCCGAAGCCATTTAACCCACGTGAGCTGTTGGCCCGTATTCGCGCCGTGCTGCGTCGCCAGGCTAACGAACTGCCGGGCGCGCCGTCTCAGGAAGAAGCCGTTATCGCGTTTGGCAAGTTCAAGCTGAACCTCGGCACTCGCGAAATGTTCCGCGAAGACGAGCCGATGCCGCTGACCAGCGGTGAGTTTGCGGTCCTGAAAGCGCTGGTTAGCCACCCGCGTGAACCGCTTTCTCGTGACAAGCTGATGAACCTGGCGCGTGGCCGTGAATACTCCGCGATGGAGCGCTCTATCGACGTACAAATCTCTCGCCTGCGCCGCATGGTGGAAGAGGACCCGGCGCATCCGCGTTATATCCAGACCGTTTGGGGTCTTGGCTACGTCTTTGTCCCGGACGGTTCTAAGGCATGAGGCGAGTTCGCTTCTCACCAAGAAGCTCGTTTGCCCGTACGCTGTTGCTGATCGTCACCTTGCTGTTCGTCAGCCTGGTGACGACCTATCTTGTCGTCCTGAATTTCGCGATTTTGCCAAGCCTGCAGCAGTTCAATAAGGTGCTGGCATACGAAGTCAGGATGCTGATGACCGACAAACTGCAGCTTGAAGATGGCACCCAACTTGTGGTGCCGCCTGCGTTTCGTCGCGAAATTTACCGCGAGCTGGGTATTTCGCTTTACTCCAACGAGGCGGCGGAAGATGCAGGTCTGCGCTGGGCGCAGCACTACGAGTTTCTGAGTCAGCAAATGGCGCAGCAGCTTGGCGGGCCAACCGAAGTGCGCGTCGAGGTAAATAAAAGCTCGCCGGTGGTGTGGCTGAAGACCTGGCTGTCGCCGAACATCTGGGTACGCGTTCCGCTGACCGAAATACATCAGGGCGATTTCTCTCCGCTGTTCCGCTATACGCTGGCGATTATGCTATTGGCGATAGGCGGCGCGTGGCTCTTTATTCGAATACAGAACCGACCGCTGGTCGACCTGGAGCACGCTGCGCTGCAGGTCGGTAAAGGGATCATTCCTCCTCCGCTGCGCGAATATGGTGCTTCGGAAGTGCGGTCGGTGACGCGGGCCTTTAACCATATGGCCGCGGGCGTAAAACAGCTGGCCGACGACCGCACGCTGCTGATGGCGGGCGTAAGCCATGACCTGCGCACGCCGCTGACGCGTATTCGCCTGGCAACCGAAATGATGGGGCAGGAAGACGGCTATCTGGCCGAGTCGATTAACAAAGATATCGAAGAGTGTAATGCGATTATCGAGCAGTTTATCGACTATCTGCGTACCGGGCAGGAGATGCCGCTGGAGATGGCGGATCTCAACAGCGTGCTTGGCGAGGTGATTGCCGCCGAAAGCGGCTACGAGCGTGAAATCGATACTGACCTGAAGGACGGCGAGATCCGCCTTAATATTCACCCACTCTCTATCAAGCGTGCGGTGGCCAATATGGTGGTGAACGCGGCGCGCTACGGCAATGGCTGGATTAAAGTCAGCAGCGGTAGCGAACTAAACCGCGCCTGGTTCCAGGTGGAAGACGATGGCCCGGGCATTGAGCCGGATCAGCTTCAGCATCTGTTCCAGCCGTTCGTTCGCGGTGATAGCGCGCGCAGTACCAGCGGTACCGGGCTGGGGTTAGCGATTGTGCAGCGAATTATAGACAACCATAACGGGATGTTGGATCTCGGGAAAAGCGAGCGGGGCGGGCTGCGCATCAGGGCTTACCTTCCGTTGCCGATAACCCGGGTGGTGACGCATCGAGAAAGCTGAGTTGTCGTCAGCCCAATAAAAAACGAACCCCGAGAGGTTCGTTTTTTTTCGCCTTAGTTTTCTGGATTACAGCTTAGGACCGGCTTCTACCAGTGCCGCACCTGCTGGGGTGTCGGTGTACTTCTCGAAGTTTTCCACAAACAGCTTCGCCAGCTGTACAGCTTTTTCCTGCCACTGCTCCGGAGAGGCGTAGGTGTTACGCGGATCCAGAATCTGGGTATCAACGCCCGCGAGCGAAGTTGGGATCGCGAGGTTAAACATCGGCAGAGTAAAGGTTTCTGCGTCGTCCAGCGAGCCGTCCAGAATAGCGTCGATGATTGCGCGGGTATCTTTAATCGAGATACGTTTGCCGGTGCCGTTCCAGCCGGTGTTCACCAGGTAAGCCTGCGCCCCGGCAGCCTGCATACGTTTCACCAGTACTTCTGCATACTGCGTTGGATGCAGCGAAAGGAATGCCGCGCCAAAGCAGGCGGAGAAGGTTGGCGTTGGCTCGGTCACGCCGCGCTCGGTGCCCGCAAGCTTAGCGGTGAAGCCGGAGAGGAAGTGGTACTGCGTCTGGTTTGCGGTGAGGCGCGAGACCGGAGGCAGCACGCCGAAGGCGTCCGCGGTCAGGAAGATAACCTTGGTCGCGTGGCCCGCTTTCGACACCGGCTTAACGATGTTGTCGATGTGGTAAATCGGATACGAGACGCGGGTGTTCTCTGTTTTTGAGGCATCGTCAAAGTCGATAGTGCCGTCGGCACGGACGGTGACGTTTTCCAGCAGCGCATCACGACGGATGGCGTGATAGATGTCCGGTTCCGCGTCTTCCGACAGGCGAATCGTTTTGGCGTAGCAGCCGCCTTCGAAGTTAAACACGCCGTCGTCGTCCCAGCCGTGCTCATCGTCGCCAATCAGGCGACGTTTCGGGTCGGTAGACAGCGTCGTTTTTCCAGTGCCTGAAAGGCCGAAGAACACTGCCACATCACCTTTTTCGCCGACGTTTGCCGAGCAGTGCATCGAGGCGATGCCTTTTAGCGGCAACAGGTAGTTCATAATGGAGAACATGCCTTTTTTCATCTCGCCGCCGTACCAGGTGCCGCCGATAAGCTGCATACGTTCAGTCAGGTTAAACGCCACGAAGTTTTCGGAGTTCAGGCCCTGTTCTTTCCAGTTTGGGTTGGTGCATTTAGCGCCGTTCATCACCACAAAATCAGGTTCGAACGTTTCCAGCTCTTCGTCCGTTGGGCGAATAAACATGTTCTTAACGAAGTGAGCCTGCCAGGCGACTTCGGTAATAAAGCGTACAGAAAGGCGGGTGTCGGCGTTGGCGCCGCAGAAGGCATCGAGGATAAACAGGCGTTTGCCGGAAAGCTGTTGCGTGACCAGGCCTTTCAGGACGTGCCAGGTTTCTTCAGAGAGCGGTTTATTGTCGTTTTTGCCTTTACCGTTGTCTGACCACCATAGGGTGTCGCGGGTGGTGTCATCGCGAACGATGTATTTATCTTTTGGCGAGCGGCCGGTGAAGATCCCGGTATCAACGGAAACGGCGCCTAAGTTAGTGAGCACGCCACGCTCAAAACCTTCGAGCTTCGGGTCGAGTTCTTCACGGTAAAGGGTATCGTAATCGGGGTTGTAGACGACTTCACTGACGTCATGAATACCATAAGCCTTGAGATCTTGCGGGGTTATGCCTTTAACTCGCATTTCACTGCTCCTTAGCCAATTTATACTGCCGGATATTGTAGGGTTGTTTAGGGGTTGTTAACCGCGACCACTATCATAGATTTAAGCATCAGCCCAAAATGGGGGGCGCGGAACGCCTGGGGCCTGCCGCAACGGGGGCAAAGTATGGCAGGAAATCGCTTTCGCTCGGGGAAAATATGTTGGATATGTTAATAATTAGGGTAGTAACGGGGAACTTTGTGAGTGAACGCGCTCTCATACGCAACGCGATGAAACAAGATCGTCATTTGCAGGTCTCAGCCGGCCGTGATACTAAGCCACAAATCAGCTAATAAGGGATGACTACCATGTTCGTGACCGAACCGTTACCTAAAGCAACCCGCTGGGGCATTCTGCTGATAGGTTTTCTTTTAGGCGCGGTGCTGTATCTCACCGAATGGGATAGCGGTACATGGCTTCAGGGAGAAAGTCAGGCTCTGTATCTTCGCTCGCTATCGGTAGTGCTGGCGACGGCGGTAGCGCTTATCGTGGTGCGTTTTACTGACCTGCGTTTTTGGGGGCTGGTCCTTATCCCTCTGCCGGTTGTGGCGCTGATGAGCGGCTGGGTTAACTGGAGTACTCAGGGGCTTGAGCGTTGGGACCGCCACGATATTATTTTAGTGTATCAATGTTCACTGGCCGCGATGCTGTTTCTGGCGTTGCCATGGCTGCAGGGCCGGTTACGCCCCCACAACGGATGGGGAGGCTGGCGGGCGTTTTATGGCCAGCTCTGGCGTAACGGTATTACGCTGCTTCTTACCGGGCTGCTGGTGCTCTTTTTCTGGGGGGTACTGGCACTCTGGGCCGGCTTATTCAAGCTGGTGGATATCACCTTCTTTGACAGCCTGTTTTTTAGCTCATCCGCATTTGCCTGGATTGCCACCTGCACGGCGGCAGCGCTGGCGGTTACGCTCTGTCGCGACCAGGTGCGGGCGATTAGCGCGGTAAAGCACTTCTTCAGCGTGTTTGCGACCGGCCTTTTGCCGCTGCTGTCGCTTATCGCGCTGATGTTTCTGGCAACGCTGCCGTTTGTCGGCCTGGGATCGATTTCACAGCATGTCTCCTGCAACGCACTGCTCAATACCCTGACGCTGATGGTGATGGTGACCGCCGCGGTGGTTTATCATCCGGAAAGAGAGGCGAAGCCTTATCCACGGTGGCTGGACGGCGCCATCCGACTCACGCTGCTGCTGTCTCCGCTCTATGCTTTGCTGGCCGGATACGCATTGTGGCTTCGCGTTTCAGATTATGGCTGGACGCCTTCCCGCCTCTATGCCGCATTGATCACCCTGACGGTGTTGGTTTGGGCCTGCGGCTATGTTACGACTCTGGTTCGCCAGCGTCGTGAAGCCGTTTTGCAGCCGGGTTGGATAAACCGTGCGGTTTTATTGCTGGCGCTGGTTCTGCTGGCGGCGGTGAATTCTCCGGTTCTGGATCCTTACCGTATCAGCGTGAATAACCAGATGGCTCGCTATCACGACGGGAAACTGAAGGCCGATAAGGTTAGTTTGTCGATGCTGCAGTCGTCCGGACGACGGGGTTATGACGCAATGCGCAAACTGCAGAAAGATCCGGCCTTTAGCACTAACCCGGAACGTCGTCGCCAGCTGGCAATGCTGCTGAGTGAAGGCAAATCCGGCAACGCCATGGCGACAAAACTCACGGTGGCGTCGCTACGTCAGCGCATTGTGCTGGCCGATAAACAACGCGTACCGGAACAGGCCTGGTGGCAGGCGATGGTGAAAGACGAAAGCTATCAGGCTCGCGAATGCCTGGATGATGATGACCGCTGTCTGTTGGTGGGGATGGATCTCAACGGCGACGGGCACGACGAGTGGTTGCTTTGCCAGCCGGAAATGAGCTACTGCAAGGTTTACGGCAAGATTGGTGGCGTCTGGAAAGATATCGGCCAGGCGCGTGACCTGGATAAAAACCAGATGATGGCGGCTCTGAAACAGGCGGCTTCTGAAGGTAAATTAACGGCGGCACCGAAGGTGTGGCAGGACGTGATGGTCGAAGGGCAGCGGGTTAAGATTGACTACTACCGCTAAAAGAAATACGCCTCCGAACCGGAGGCGTCAGATTGATAACAAGCAGCCGAAAAAGGGGGAGTTTTAGGCTGTTTGGGGCAAACTTAGTGAACCTGAGGGTCTGCCGGGGAGGCATTGTTGCGAATGGCCGCGATATCCATCGAGTCAAACACATAGTGACTCCCGCAGTAGTCACAGTTCATGTCTATTTCACCGTCTTCTGCAAGAATGCTGTCGACTTCTTCGTCCGGCAGCGTGCGCAGCGCGTCGGCGCAGCGCTCACGTGAGCAGGTACACTTAAACTCTACGCCCTGTGGATCGTACAGCGTCACCTCTTCTTCATGGTACAGGCGCCATAACACGTCATTAGCCGGCAGTGTCAGCAGCTCTTCGGCCTTGATGGTTTCTGTCAGCGTCGCCAGGTGATTAAAGTCGTCGGTCTGGGCGTTCTGCGCCGGCAGAACCTGTAGCAACATGCCGCCCGCCGCCGCTTGACCTTCGGCTTCACCGGTACGAATAAACAGGCGGGTTGGCAGCTGCTCGGAGCGCATAAAGTAATCTTCGAGGCAGGCGGCCAGGGTATCTCCTTCCAGCCCAACCACACCCTGATAGCGCTCACCTTCGTCTGGAGAAATAGTGATAACCAGGTAGCCGTTGCCGACCAGATCTTTGAGCGCGGCATCCGCCGGGATATCACCCTGCACGCGAGCTACGCCGCGCATTTGCTGCTTGTTGTTGCCGTTAATCACGGCGAGCGTCATTGGGCCATCGCCCTGAAGCTGAACGGTAATATCACCGTCAAACTTCAGCGTTGCCGTCAACAGGCTGGTGGCAACCAGCAGTTCACCGAGGATTTTTTTTACCGGCTGCGGGTAGTCATGGTTTTCCATGATGCGCTGCCAGGTGTCAGAAACCGTCACCAGCTCGCCGCGTACGGCATAGTTTTCAAACAGATAGCGGTGTAGTTGGTCGTGTTGAGTCATCGTCATCTCTCTTACTGGCAGGCGGGTTACGCATCGCCACCGTGTTTAAATTTCATCAAATCTCGCCGCTCTTTTTTATCCGGGCGGCGATCGGGGTGCGGCATCGTCAGCGCGCTCATCTTGCGTGCCAGCGCGGTTTTTTCCCGCCTGGCGATGCTGTCCGCTGTCTCTTCATAAAGCTGGGTGGCTTCCGTTGCCGGTCTGCGCTGCTCGGTTACGCCGAGCACGATAACGGTGCGTGCGTCGTTACCCTGGCGTAGCGTCAGGACCGCATTCAGCTCCACCAGTTTACTGGGTTTGCTCCGCTGGCCGTTGTAGTGCACTTTGCCGCCTTCAATCATTTCCCGCGCCACGGCGCGGGTTTTATAAAAGCGAGCGGCCCACAGCCATTTGTCCAGGCGCACGCCTTCGGCTGTCTTTTCTTTCATTACGCCTCCTTGACGGAAAGCGATGGGATCAGGCTGCGGTAGTCGCTAAGGCCCGGGTGGCGCTCAAAGCTTTTATCCGTTTCGCCTGAATCCGGGTTGAGTACGCCAAAGCAGTAGCGAATGCCAAACTTCGCCGCGGCATCAAGAATCGCTTCGCTGTCATCGATAAACACCGTTCTGGCCGCGTTGAACCCGGTATGTCCGGCTACCGCCTGCCATAAACGCTGATCTTCTTTCGGATAACCAAATGTGTGGGTAGAAAGCAATAAATCAAGGTGCTGGTCTAAACCGGTATGCTCAAGCTTTACCGCCAAATTGTGCGGATGCGCGTTGGTCAGCAGAATACGGCGTTTGCCGCTTGCTTTTAATGCTTCGAGAAACGGCACGGTGTCTTCACGCAGCGCGGCCTTTGGCCCTTGCTCGGTGGTCATCGCACAGATATCCAGTCCGAGGCGTTCGCTCCAGTAGTCGAGACAATACCAGTTTAGCGTATGCTGCACGGCGTGGTACTCGCGGGAAATCAATTGATATGCTTCCTGCAGCGGGATACCGCGCTGGAGGCTAATGGTTTCCGGTACCAGCTTTTTCCAGAAATGGTTATCAAAGGCCAGGTCCAACAGGGTCCCGTCCATATCCAGCAGCAGGGTATCAACGTCCTGCCAGGCGATAGCACCAGGCATAGCTTCACTCTCGATTGAGGGAAAAATAGCGTACCAGGGTAGCACAACCCGGCACGCAAAGTTTACCCGTAACGGCTACCTCAGCGGTGACGGTGGGGTAAGCGTAGGGTTGATGCAGCTGTCGTAATAGCGCTGAATTTCGGTCAGACGCGTGCTGGCGCGACGGTAACGGGTGACGGCCAGTACGCTGTTTATCGCAGCACAGGCCAGCATCGCAATGAGCAGCAGGGAAATACTGATGTAGCTCCACAGGCTATGCGTATCGGAGATGCGGTGCAGCGTGACGTGCTGGGTTCCGTTGGCGTCAGTAAAGATACCGGTAATGATCCCTTCTGCATGGAAGGGGGTTTGCAGCAGCATATCTGCTAAGCGCAAGAATTCTGTCCATTGTTCCTGAGCAGGGAAGTCATACAGAGAAACAGGCGGTAACGGTTGGTCAACCAGGTCACCACCTTCGTCGTTGATTATCACGTATCCACCGGGGGCAGGGCTGTTCAACGACTGCGCGGCGCGGGCGGTTTCACGAATAAAGAACGGCGCGGTGGAAGTGGTGACCAGATTATCCAGCGACTCGGCGCTGACCGGGCGCAGCAGGACATTCACCCCGGTCAGTTTTCCTGAATCGGCCCGCTTGATGAGAGAATCCCAGTCTTTGGTATTCCCCAGGTTCACAAGGGCATTTTTAAGACGTACACACTCTTCTTCTGCGGTACACAGCGCCTGCGTTTTTTTCACAATTCCGGCAAAATCATCCAGCAGAACCATGCCCGATTTCTGAATGGCATCCGCCAGTTGCGGATTAACTTTGCTGTCGCCTTCCCCACCCTGAGGGTGGATTTGCCCGCTGACGGCTTTGGTGAGGGCTACCGCTTTGTCCATGATTTCAGATTCTGGCAGTGGTAAAGGACGCGCGGTATTCCAGATAATTTGCGAGCAGTCGAACGGGGTGAACGGGAAGCTTTGGCGGGCGTTGTAGCCGCTTGTGGTGTGAATATTGCACATCCCTGTACCGTTAACCCTCAGTGTGTCTCCAACCTGCAACTTGTATTTTGCAAGGTCCTGGACGCTGGTTGCTTCGATAGATTGTGCCCCTTTCAACCACGAGGCGCTGAGCTTGATGGGCATTTCCAGCGGAACCCAAATGGTCATCATCAGCAGGACCAGCAGGGCGCCAGAGGCAATCAGCAGGTTACGTACCCAGTGTTGCAGCGGGAAGTTGCGCACTTCGTCATGCAGAGAAAGAAAACGCCCCTGACGCACAACGTGGCGGTCGAGATAAATATCGATATCAGTTTTCTGCCCCAAATCCTGGATAACAAACGGCTGCCAGTGCGGTGGATAGACCAGGTCGATAATGCCCAGCGAAATAGTGTTCATCTGATCCTGGTTAGACTCGCCAAACAGGCCCCAACGCTTAGGTGTGCCGCGCAGACAGTGAATCTCGCGTAATGCGGTTTTAGCCGGCGGAGCAAAAAGCCCCCATAACGCGGCAGCGATTAAGAGCACGCTACCACCAAGCAGCCAAGGCAGAAACACCGGCGGCGTGACCAGGCTCAGGAACAGCATGATAAAGGCAATACAGATAAGCGCCGCTTCGCGTACGCCGTCCGGGCGACTAAGGGAATACTCTTCCTGTGTTTCCTGGCGAATGTTCAGTAGCTCAATCTGCTCGCTCTCTTCGCCACGAATCGATGCCTGAGTGCCGGAGTAGCCCTCAATGGCATACTGCTGCGTGTCCAGCGTATCGTTTTGCAACGTATTACCATTGAGCGAAATCACCAGCGGGAGGGTGCTTGTGCGGATAAGCTCAACGTCATTATCGTTGGTAATATACTGTTCCCAGAATGGCGGCAGGTGAACTTCAATAGAATCAAGGTAATAGCGCCATTTGTTGGCGTCATCGGCAGAAAGACCATAGCGGGTAATCGACCGGGTCAGGGAGATAACTGTATTGCTTTGTGCGGTTAGCGTTAGCTTTGGTGGTGGATTGCTTGCGCCGGACGGGCCAATCAATTCCTGGGTGCGTGAATAGCGCTCAAGATAGTTTTCGACGGCAATGCGTTCTTCCGGGGTCAGCTTACGCGTGGTCGAGCCGGAAAATGATCGATCGTGCGAAACCCTGGCTCGTAGCCTCAGGCTTCGCCAAATCAGCCATCCGGCAATCAGGGCGCAGGCCAGCATAGCAGCTAACAGAAATAATAAGGTGCTCATGCTTTCCCCATCAAACAATCGTCTTTTTCATCAAGCGCGGCAAAAGATCGGCCTTTCAAAAGGTTAAGAAATCAGAAGTCGTTATCGGCAGGTAAAGGTGCAAACTTGAGCTTTTTTTAGGGTGACCAACCTGCAGTAACACAATGTTAGCAAAGCGACTTCGACTGAAATACAAGTAAATTCCTATTCCATATTACCTATCTTGACAGGGAGGCGCATTACGTGTTTTGGAAAAACATACGTTACAAAAATGTAAATAATAGCCAATGCTCGTTGCACGATATGTGCGGCATGCCGCACAATAACTCACCTCTTTCACTGTTGATCCCAGCCACATGAGCAAATCATTAAAAAAACCAACGATTTTACATGTAGAGACCGTGGCGCGTTCGCGACTGTTTAACGTTGAAACGGTGGACCTGGAGTTCAGCAATGGCGTTCGTCGCGTTTACGAGCGGATGAGACCTTCTTCCCGTGAGGCGGTGATGATTGTCCCTATTGTTGATAACCACCTGATCCTTATCCGTGAATACGCTGTCGGCACTGAATCCTATGAACTCGGTTTTTCTAAGGGGCTGATTGACCCTGGTGAGACCGTATTTGAAGCCGCCAACCGCGAGCTAAAGGAAGAGGTTGGCTTTGGTGCAAATCAGCTCACGTTTTTAAAAAAACTGACGATGGCACCGTCCTATTTTTCCAGCAAAATGAACATTGTTATTGCAGAAGACCTGTATCCTGAGTCGCTGGAAGGGGATGAACCCGAAGAGCTGCCGCAGGAGCGATGGCCGCTGGCAAAAATGATGGACCTGCTGAATGAAGATGATTTCAGCGAGGCGCGTAACGTCAGTGCGCTATTCCTGGTGCGTGAGTGGCTAAAACAGCAGGCCAGGCTGTAGCCGGTTGCAGCAGCATGAAAAAGGGCCGCATAGCGGCCCTTTTTGCTGGGTTTAGAACAGCTCGTGTGCTTCCCCATTATCGATAATCGTGGTGCCCACCTCATGCACAGCCTGCTGAGTAGGCTGCGTGCCTTCGATGAAGTATTCTTCACGGCTGTTGCCGCCGTTGGCTAACTGACCGGTACTGCGGTCGATATTCACGGTAACGATGCCCGGCGGCGGCGTTAGCGCCTCTTCCGGTGTGCCTGCCAGGGCGATTTTCATAAAGTCATCCCAGGCGGGCTGAGCGCTCTTGGCACCCCCTTCGTAGCCTGAAATCTGATCTTTGATTGCGCCGGAGGCGGTGGTTCGGCCAAGGTCACGGCGGTGATCGTCAAACCCAATCCATACAGACGTGACGACGCCAGGACCGTAACCTGAGAACCAGGCATCTTTAGAGCTGTTAGTGGTCCCGGTTTTACCGCCGATGTCGCGGCGTTTCAAATCCCGACCTGCTCGCCAGCCGGTTCCTTGCCAGCCGGGTTCGCCATAAATATTACTGTTAAGCGCGCTTTTGATCAGGAATGACAGCGGCGTGTTGATCACATGCGGGGCATATTCCTCTCCCTGTGTTTTAGCGACCAGCGAGCTGTTGGCCTGTTCCAGTTGGGGCATTGGGACGCTGCTGTTTTGCGGTGTTTGTGATACCGCAACGTCTTCCACATCCTGATTTTCCAGCACCGTTGATTTCGGCGTGTCGCCGTAAATGACCGGGATATTACAGCTGGCGCAGGCTACTTTAGGCTTCGTCTCGAATACGGTTTTACCTGCGTCATCGACGATTTTGGTGATGTAGTAAGGGTCAATCAGGAAACCGCCGTTAGCCATAACGGAATAACCACGGGCAACCTGCATTGGCGTAAACGAAGCGGAGCCCAACGCCAATGACTCGGTGTGAACAATGTTCGCTGCCGGGAAACCGAAACGCTGCAGATACTCTGCGGCATAATCTACGCCCATTGCGCGCATAGCTCGTACCATCACAACGTTTTTAGACTCGCCCAGTCCCTGACGTAAACGAATCGGCCCGGCATATTGTGGCGGGGAGTTCTTCGGCCGCCAGTCGGATCCTGCACCGGCATCCCAGCGGGAAATCGGCACATCGTTAAGAATGCTCGCCAGCGTCAGGCCTTTATCCATTGCTGCGGTGTAAAGGAAAGGCTTGATATTCGACCCCACCTGGCGCAGCGCCTGGGTGGCGCGGTTAAATTTGCTTTGGTTAAAGTCAAAGCCGCCGACCAGGGCAAGGACGGCACCGTCGTGCGGGTTGAGCGAGACCAGCGCTGAGTTAACGTCAGGTACCTGACTCAGCCACCATACGTCATCCACCTTACGTACCCAAATTTGCTGGCCTGCCTGGACTACGTCAGTCACTTTACGCGGCGTGGCTCCCTGCGCGGTGTCGGAGCGGTACGGACGCGCCCAGCGCATACCCTCCATCCCGAGAGAAATGGCGCTGCCATCTGCCAGCAAAGCCGCTGCTTCGTCAGCGGCGGCGCGGGTCACTACCGCCGGGAATAACGGGCCATAAACCGGGAGGTTCTTCAGCGAGTCGGTGATTTTTTTCTCGTCCCACGCGCTTTCACCCACTTTCCACAACACGTTTGAGGGGCCGCGGTAGCCGTGGCGCATATCGTAGGCCATAACGTTATTGCGTACGGCTTGCTGCGCACCCTGCTGAATCTTACGACTCAGGGTGGTGTACACCTTGTAGCCATCTTCATACGCTTTATCGCCGTAGCGGCTGACCATATCCTGCCGCACCAGCTCTGACAAATAAGGTGCAGAGAACGCGATTTCCGGGGTGTGATAGCTGGCGTCGATAGCCTGGCTACGTGCGTCGTCATATTGGCTCTGGCTGATGTAACCTTCGCTCAGCATGCGCGATAACACAACGTTGCGGCGCGCCGTTGATCGATCCATTGAGTAAAGCGGGTTAAACGTTGACGGTGCTTTAGGCAGACCGGCAATCACTGCAATCTCGCTCAGGGTCAGCTGGTCGACAGTTTTGCCGAAATAAACTTGAGCTGCTGCCCCCACACCATAAGCGCGGTAACCGAGGTAGATTTTATTCAAATAGAGCTCAAGGATTTCATCTTTGCTCAGCATCTGTTCGATACGAACGGCAAGAAATGCTTCCTTGATTTTACGCATCAGAGTGCGTTCGGGGCTCAGGAAGAAGTTACGCGCCAGCTGTTGAGTAATGGTACTTGCTCCCTGGGAAGCATGACCAGAAAACAGCGCAACACTTGCCGCACGGAAGATACCCACTGGGTCAACGCCATGGTGCTCGTAAAAGCGGCTGTCTTCCGTGGCGATAAACGCTTTTACCATCACCGGAGGGATTTGGTTCAGGGTTAGTGGAATACGGCGTTTTTCGCCGTACTGAGCGATAAGCTCCCCGTCAGCGCTGTAAACCTGCATTGGAATCTGCAGTCGCACGTCTTTTAACGTCGCGACATCAGGTAGCTGGGGCTCAATGTATTTGTATAAACCGTAAATCGAGCCGGCTCCCAGCAGAACGCAACAGACTGCAAGGATTAATAAGTACTTTACGAACTTCACCTTAAATTTCCCATTAGGTTTCAATTGGGCAGTTTCTAATCAACCGCGCGGTAGTATAAAGGCAAGCCAGGAGCTTTGATATACCCGTTATTGTTTCGGGGGCAGGGCTGTTAATCATCCAGATAAGGAGATCGAAACCATGATGTTTCCTGGTTGGCGGATTGGCCTGGATATCCAGGCGGAGGGCGTACGCGCCGCGGCGGTGCAATGGCACCGACAAGGGTGGCAATTACGCCATTGGTGGTTTTTACCCTTCCCGGAACAGGTACTTGCGGACGGCATGTTACCCGAACCTGGCACGCTGCGCGAGACGCTTGCTAAGTGGCGCAAAGAAATCCCGGAGCGTCACCAGCTACGAGTCGGTTTTCCGGTTCAGCGTACGCTGCAGCGCCAGATCCCCCGGCCCGATCGTCGGTTGCAGGAGTCTGCACAAGAAAAGTATATCGCTGGCGCAACGGCTCGCCAGCTGCAAATACCCACAGCACAGCTCTGCTATGACTATCCAGATGAAGGTGAACCTTTGTGCGTTACGGCGGCAAAACAGGAGGACCTCGGCGCGCTGCTGGCAAACCTCGCAAGCGTCAAACTTTTTCCCCGGACGGTCACGCCGGGGGACAAAATTCTGAGTGCATTACCGCAAAGCTGTTACTCAGCCGGTTGCCGCTTTCTGGTTCACGAAGAAGGCGGTTACTGGTTATGGGCTTCAGTGAATAACCCCGAGCGCTCCGGCTGGCTCGATAAGCGGCAGGCGATCGATTTCCCCGCGCTATGTCAGCAGTTAGGCGCCTGTGCCAGCGAAATAGCGGTTAGTCAGGCGAACGGCGACGGCACAATACCTGCAGGCGCAGAAACGCTAAACGCCTGGCAACCTATTGTTCGTCATCAGCCCCCGTTACCGCGCCATGGCGGGCTCTACACCCTCGCGTTGGGGCTGGCATTGGGGCCTATCCGCTGATGACACCGCTAATTAACTTATTGCCCTGGCGAGCCCTGAGGCGACGCTATCGGTTAACGCTATGGGGCAGCACGACGCTCGTCGGCATGCTTTCGGTTATCGCACTGGCGCTGTTTTGGGCCGAGGCGTTGGAGGTGAAGTTACGCCAGCAACAGGCCCTGGCAAACGCTCTGGAGCAGCAGCAACTGGCGCTAAAAGCACTTTTAGTGCGTCAGCAAAGTAGGTTGAAAGAGAACCAGCGGCGGCGGGAAGTATTACGAGCGGAAGCGGTATTAAGCGCCACGATTTCACGCTGGGAACATGTACTGAATACGCTGGCCACTCGGCTGCCTGAGAACAGCTGGCTGGAAAGTGTTAGCTGGCAGAACGAGATCGCCACAGTCGCTGGCGTCGCGGGAGATGTGCGTGAGTTAGGGCAAATCGAAAAAATGCTTGGTGCTTTACCCGGCGCGTTCAGGGTAGCGCCGGGCGAACTCCGCGATGAACAGGGCAACGGGCTGTTCTTTACTTTCACCTTAATGCCCGGCGGAGGGTAATGTGCTGAAAGACCTTGAGCGCCTGGTGAGCGGACATTCAGGCTTTCGTATTTTAAGCGTATTGGTTTGCTTGTTTACCACGGCTTTGGCCTGCTGGTGGCTGTTGCTCCAGCCCAGGCAACAACACCTGCGTGAAGGGGGGCAGCAAAACCAGCAAGTCCGCCAGCACGTTATCTCGTTGCAACAGAAAATGGCGGCCCTGCCGGAGTTGCAGCCGTTGCCTGATGCGACTCCGGCAAAGTCTTTTTCCGCGCTGGAAGCGGTAAGACTGTCCGGGGGAAGGCTGGTGAAGTGGCAGCCCGGAGCACGCGCTGCCTTGTTGGACATTTTGCTGCCGTGGCCAAAAGTGCCGCCATTTTTTCAGCAATTAGCGAATTATCCGCGTGTAAGGTTGCCCGGCTTTGCCTTAAGGGGAGCCGGGGAGCAGGTTCGGGTTTTGCTGACGCTGGAGTTCGCCGATGAAGACCGCTAGCTGGATGCTGTTGTTGGCTCTGAGTGCGCCGCTACAGGCAGTGCCGCGCAATCCTTTTGTTGCTCCATTCTCACCTTGCGAGGTGCTGCTGAAACGTCTTGACGGCTGGCAGTTACGCGGCGTGCTTTATTTACCGGAAGGTAGCGTTGCGCTGCTGAACCTCTCCGGGCAGCGATGGCGAAGAGTAGCCGAAGGACAGTCTATTGAACCGGAAGTCAGGGTGGCGGGCATCCGTCAGCGGCAGGTTACGGTATCGCTGAAGGGCGCCTGCGAAGGACGCTATTACCACTGGAACATACAGGGAGGTGCCTATGATAAGGCATATCGTGGCGGGCGTGCTGATGCTGGTGCCGCTAACGCTAACGGGGGCGGCGAATAAAAATGTCACCCTTACGCTGGATGATGCACCGGTCGCGCAGGTATTGCAGGCGCTGGCCGAACTGCAGAGTTTTAACATGATGATTGCACCAGGCGTAGCGGGGCGTCTTTCTTTGCGTTTGGTTGATGTTCCCTGGGAGCAGGCTTTTCAGCAGGTGCTCAGGTTGGCAAGCCTGACCTCCACAGCGTCGGGAAACGTGCTGCATATTCAGCTGAAGCAGGATCCGGCTAAGCTAAGGGCTCAGCAGGAGGCTATGCGTAAGCAAAATGCACTTGAGCAGCCTCTGGTTCAGAAGGTCTATACGCCGCGCTACGCCGAAGTGGCAGACCTCGCTGCGGGAATCAAAGCAAGCGAAGAGAAACTTCTGGGGCCCCGGGGCAGCTTAACCGTGGATAAACGCACAAATCGCCTGGTGATACGTGACAGCAAGCAAGCGCAAAAACAGATTGCGTCATGGATAGCGGATATGGACGTCTCTATGGGACAGGTTGAGCTCTCCGCCCATATTGTCACCATCAATCAGGAGAAGCTGCGTGAGCTTGGCGTGAAGTGGACATCGCCTGCTGGGGATGTGGGGGCTGGCCAATATCAGGCGACCACCGTTTCGGGTAATTTGGCGGTCAATGCGGCGACCACAGCCCTTGGTTTCAATATTGGGCGCATTAATGGCCGGATGCTTGAACTTGAACTTAGCGCGCTGGAACAGCAACAGCAGCTGGAAATTATTGCCAGTCCACGCCTGCTGGTCGCGCACCGGCAGGCCGCCAGTATTAAGCAGGGCACTGAAATTCCCTACCAGGTTTCAAACGGCAAAAATGAAGCCTCTTCGATTGAGTTTAAAGAAGCCGTGCTTGGCATGGAGGTGACGCCGACGATCAACCATCACGGCAGCATTCGCCTACAATTGCGCATCAGCCTGAATATGCCAGGACGCAGCATTCAGCATGCGGACGGAGAGGTACTTGCCATTGATAAACAAGAGATTGAAACACAGGTAGACGTCCAGGATGGTGAGACGTTAGCGCTGGGAGGGATCTTCCAGCAGCAAAATAACCGCACCCGGGATAGCGTCCCTTTGCTCGGCAGTATCCCACTTATCGGCCAATTGTTCCGGCACGACGGGAAAAAGCACCAACGTCGGGAATTAGTCGTATTTATCACACCAAGGCTGATTGCGTTGCCTTAGCGGATTTCCACCTCAGACAGTGGATTTTTCTGCTAAACAGTACCCAGGTGTTTGACGGCAGAGAGGAATTAGCTTACAAGGTGTACCGTTTCGGGAGGCAGGGTATTCAGAACCTGTGGCCGGGAAAGCCGGAGCATGCTTTTCGTCCCGAGCCTGGCGCCAGGTGATTTATTCGGTTGCCAAACCCCCTTGAGTGTTGAGATAATTTTCAGTCTGATTCTCGAACTCACGCTTATGAGGTTTCAGTTCATGTCCCGCCGCAGCTGGTTATTACCGGGCGGGTTTATCATCAACGAATTGTCTTAGTAGTACCGAAAAAATGGCAGAGAAACGCAATATCTTTCTGGTTGGGCCTATGGGTGCCGGCAAAAGCACTATTGGGCGTCAGTTAGCTCAGCAACTCAATATGGAATTTTTCGATTCTGATCAAGAGATTGAGAAACGTACCGGAGCTGATGTGGGCTGGGTATTCGACGTTGAAGGCGAGGAAGGCTTCCGCGATCGCGAAGAAAAAATCATTAACGAACTCACTGAAAAACAGGGCATTGTGCTGGCTACCGGCGGCGGCTCTGTGAAGTCTCGTGAAACCCGCAATCGTCTTTCCGCTCGTGGCGTAGTGGTTTATCTTGAGACCACCATTGAGAAACAGCTTGCACGTACTCAGCGCGATAAAAAACGTCCGCTGCTGCAGGTTGAGACTCCACCTCGTGAAGTTCTGGAAGCGCTGGCGCATGAGCGCAATCCTCTGTACGAAGAGATTGCTGATGTAACGATTCGCACCGACGATCAAAGCGCCAAAGTGGTTGCAAACCAGATTATTCATATGCTGGAAAGCAACTGATTCTGGCTTAATCAAGAAACGCCTGCGGGCAAAGCAACAATTAAGGTGGGCTCCGCGTAATGGAGAGGCTGACAGTCACTCTCGGGGAACGTAGTTACCCTATTACCATTGCCGCCGGGTTATTCAATGACCCGGCTTCCTTTTGGCCGCTGAAGGCTGGCGACCAGACCATGCTGGTCACCAATGAAACCCTTGCGCCTCTCTATCTGGACAGGGTTCGTGGTCTTCTGGAACAGGCAGGCGTTAAGGTTGATACCGTCATTCTTCCGGATGGCGAGCAGTTTAAAAGCCTCGCTGTGCTCGATACCGTCTTTACGGCGCTACTGGAAAAACCTCACGGCCGCGACACGACCCTGATTGCATTAGGCGGTGGCGTTGTTGGCGATTTGACCGGTTTTGCCGCGGCAAGCTATCAGCGCGGGGTACGTTTTATCCAGGTTCCTACCACGCTGCTTTCGCAGGTCGACTCTTCTGTAGGCGGCAAAACGGCCGTCAACCATCCGCTGGGTAAAAATATGATTGGCGCCTTCTACCAGCCCGCTTCGGTGGTGGTGGATCTCGACTGTCTCTCTACATTACCTGCGCGTGAGCTGGCGTCTGGCCTGGCTGAAGTCATTAAATACGGCATTATTCTCGACGGCGAGTTCTTTAACTGGCTGGAGGATAATATCGACGCCCTGCTGACGCTGGACGGTCAGGCAATGGCTTACTGTATTCGCCGTTGTTGTGAGCTGAAAGCCGAAGTTGTTGCTGCCGACGAGCGCGAAAGCGGCTTACGTGCTTTACTGAATCTGGGTCATACGTTTGGTCATGCCATTGAAGCCGAAATGGGCTATGGCAACTGGCTGCACGGCGAAGCCGTGGCGGCCGGAATGGTGATGGCGGCACGTACCGCACAGCGCCTGGGCCAATTCAGTGAAGCTGACGTTCGGCGCGTGATTGCGCTGCTTGTGCGAGCTGGGTTACCGGTCAACGGGCCGCAGGAAATGGTGCCTGACGCGTATATGCCCCACATGATGCGTGACAAAAAAGTTTTAGCCGGTGAGCTGCGTTTGATTCTGCCGCGGGCGATAGGGAAGAGTGAAGTACGCGGTGGAGTACCGCACGATGTCGTTCTGTCAGCCATTGCTGATTGCCAGCAGGCTTAACAACTAGAATTTTTACAGTTTTTAACTTCGGGCGTCATGCGGACATGGGCATGCGTCTTTGAGTGGGGTGTTAAATGGATGAGTTCAAACCAGAAGACGAGCTGAAACCCGATCCAAGCGATCGTCGTCCTGGGCGTTCCCGCAAACCTGACGAGTTCGACAAAGAACCGCAAATCAACGTCGATGACGTCGATCTTGATGCGGACGATCGTCGTCCTTCTCGTTCACACCGCGAGCGTGAAGAGGACGTTGAGGAAGAGTACGAAGGTGATGACGGTCTGGCCGCAGAACCTCGTCCAGCGCGTGGGCGTAAAAAGGCAGCAAAACAGAAGGCCCCGGTTTCTCGTCAGCATATGATGATGGGGATCGGTATTCTGGTTCTGCTGCTGCTTATCATCGGCATCGGTTCTGCCCTGAAAGCCCCTTCATCCAGCGCCGATACGGCCGAGCAAAAACCGGGTGCCGAGAAGAACATCGATCTCTCTGGCTCTAACGGTGCAGCGCCAGCCGATCAGGCAAACGGTGCGCAACCGCAGCCCGGCAATACTCCGGCATCCGGCCAGCAGAATCCGCAGGATGTTTCCCTGCCGCCAATTTCTTCTACGCCCACTCAGGCACAAGCTCAGCCACAGCCCGAAGGTCAGCAGCGCGTTGAGGTTCCTGGAAACCTGAATAACGCACTGACTCAGCCTCAGCAGCAGGGCCAGATTGATAACGTGGTCAGCAATTCAACGCTGCCGACTGAACCCGCTACCGTCGCGCCGGTTGCAGGCAGCAAAACCGAGCCGCGCAAGCTGGCCGGTACTCAGGAGCCAACCCGCACCGTTGAATCGCGCCCGGAACGCAAAAAAGCGGTGATTGAGCCAGTACGCAAACCTGAACCGAAACCACAGGTCAAGGCTGAGAGCAAACCGGCTGCCACGGCAAAACACAGCGAACCGGCTCCTGCCGTCTCCGCGCCTGTGAAAGCGCCGTCAACGAGCGTTGCAGCGTCGACACCGGCACCGAAAGCCACGGCATCCGCTGCGCCTAAAGCGGAATCTCAAGCGGCTGCACCAGCACGCGCAGGGGCTGCTGTTACCGGTGATGCCAGCGCAATTAAAAGTGCGCCGGGTAGCCACTACACGCTGCAGCTGAGTTCTTCTTCAAACTCGGCAAACCTGAATGCATGGGCGAAAAAAGAGAACCTGCAGCACTATATGGTTTACCAGACCCAGCGTAACGGGCAGCCATGGTACGTGTTGGTGACCGGTGTTTATGCGACTAAAGATGACGCAAAACGTGCCGTCTCAAGTCTGCCAGCTGACGTTCAGGCGAAAAACCCGTGGGCAAAACCTATTCATCAGGTGCAGTCTGACCTCAAGTGAAAATAAGCGCAGTCGCTGTCGGAGCCTTTCCACAGCTGGATAAGGTGTAAATAGTAAGACAGCATGAAAAAAAATCGCGCTTTTCTGAAATGGGCAGGGGGAAAATTCCCCCTGCTGGACGACATAAAAAAGCATCTGCCGGAAGGCGACTGTCTGATTGAGCCCTTTGTTGGCGCTGGGTCGGTATTTCTCAATACCGACTATCAGCACTATCTCCTCGCGGATATCAACAGCGATCTGATTAACCTCTACGACATTGTAAAAAACCGCGCTGATGAGTACGTGCGGGAATCTCGACTGCTGTTTACCAAAGGGCAGAATGAAGAGGCGACTTACTATGCCTTCCGCACCGAATTTAACCAGTGCAGCGATAAATTCCGGCGCGCGGTGCTGTTTTTGTACCTCAATCGCCATTGTTACAATGGCCTGTGTCGTTATAATCTGCGCGGTGAATTTAACGTACCGTTTGGCCGCTACAGCAAACCTTACTTCCCGGAAGAAGAGTTGTACCACTTTGCTGAACGCGCCAAAAATGCCACTTTTGTGTGCCAGTCCTATGACGTCAGCATGGTAAACGTTGCTGCGGGTTCCGTTGTATATTGCGATCCGCCCTATGCGCCGCTGTCCGCCACCGCCAACTTTACCGCTTATCACACGGACAGCTTCAGCATGGTGCAACAGCAGCATCTGGCGGAGCTGGCTGAAAAACTGCGCGAGCAAAGCATACCGGTGCTGATTTCGAATCATGACACCGAGCTGACTCGCCAGTGGTATCAGAACGCTACCGATTTCCATAAGCTGCAGGTTCGCCGCAGCATCAGTCGAAACGGTGGTAAACGTAACAAGGTGGACGAACTTCTGGCTCTTTATAAAGTGAAGGTTGCCTGAGCCGTTTCGCCCGCCGCCGAAAGATGAATGACTCCTGGAGAAGCGGATGAAACAGTATTTGATTGCCCCCTCAATCCTCTCTGCCGACTTCGCCCGCCTGGGCGAGGATACGGCTAAAGCGCTGGCCGCAGGGGGGGACGTCGTCCATTTTGACGTCATGGATAACCACTACGTCCCTAACCTGACGATGGGGCCGATGGTGCTTAAAGCGCTACGCGATTACGGCGTAACCGCACCTATCGATGTACATCTGATGGTGAAGCCGGTTGACCGTATCATTCCTGACTTCGCCGCCGCGGGCGCCAGCATCATTACTTTCCACCCGGAAGCCTCCGAGCATGTCGATCGCTCCCTGCAGCTTATCAAAGAGCATGGCTGTAAAGCGGGTCTGGTGCTTAACCCGGCGACCTCCCTTTCCTGGCTGGATCACGTCATGGACAAACTGGATGTGATTTTGCTGATGTCCGTCAACCCAGGGTTTGGCGGCCAGTCGTTTATTCCGCATACGCTTGAAAAGCTGCGTCAGGTTCGTGAACGCATCGACGCATCCGGCTATGATATCCGCCTTGAAGTGGATGGTGGCGTGAAGGCGGATAATATTGCTGAAATCGCCGCAGCGGGCGCAGATATGTTCGTTGCGGGTTCAGCCATTTTCGGCCAGCCTGATTATAAAGCGGTTATCGACCGCATGCGTTCTGAACTGGCTAAGGTAAGTCATGGATAAGTTTGAAAAAATTCGAGGTGTTGCCTTTGACCTCGACGGTACGCTCATCGACACGGCGCTGGGCCTGAGCCAGGCGGTGGATCTCGCGCTCTACGCGCTTGAGCTGCCGACAGCGGGTGAAGATCGCGTTGTCACCTGGATTGGTAACGGCGCGGATATCATGATGCAGCGGGCGCTCAAGTGGGCGTTGAAAGATAAAGAGCCCGATCTCGCTCAGTTGAATATTGCACGCAAGCTGTTTAACCGTTATTACGCCGACACGGTTGAAGAAGGGAGCTTCCTGTTTCCGGGCGTGGCTGCGACGCTGGCTGCACTAAAAGAGAAAGGGCTGCCGCTTGCCGTGGTGACCAACAAACCCACGCCTTTTGTTCTGCCGCTGCTGGAAGATCTGGGTATTGCCCACTACTTCCAGGCCGTTATTGGCGGTGACGATGTGAAAGAGAAAAAGCCCCACCCGGAAGCCCTTTATAAAGTCATGGAAAATCTGGGGCTGGCCGCGGACGAGCTGCTTTTTGTTGGCGACTCTCGCAATGATATTCAGGCTGCACAGGCTGCAGGCTGCCCAAGCGTCGGCCTGACCTGGGGTTATAACTATGGCGAAGCGATCGGGCTGAGCAACCCGGACGTTGTGTTCGATCGCTTTGATGATTTATTGCCCGCTTTCGGGCTACCACCTTTAGCAAATCAGGAAGCAGAAAATGAGTAAGCCCATCGTATTTAGCGGCGCACAGCCGTCAGGCGAATTAACCATCGGTAACTACATGGGTGCGCTGCGTCAGTGGGTAAACATGCAGGATGATTACCACTGCATTTACTGCATCGTTGATCAGCATGCGATTACCGTTCGTCAGGATCCGGTCGCGCTGCGTAAAGCGACGCTGGACACTCTGGCGCTGTACCTGGCCTGCGGTATTGACCCGAAAAAAAGCACTATCTTTGTTCAGTCGCACGTGCCGGAACACGCGCAGCTGGGCTGGGTGCTGAACTGCTACACTTATTTCGGCGAGCTGAGCCGTATGACTCAGTTCAAAGACAAATCTGCCCGCTATGAAGAAAACATCAACGCCGGGCTGTTCGACTATCCGGTGCTGATGGCGGCAGACATTCTGCTGTATCAGACCAATCAGGTGCCGGTGGGTGAAGACCAGAAGCAGCATCTGGAGCTGAGCCGCGACGTTGCCAGCCGCTTCAACGCGCTGTACGGCGACATCTTTAAAGTGCCTGAGCCGTTTATTCCTAAGTCCGGCGCGCGCGTGATGTCCCTGCTGGAGCCGACCAAAAAGATGTCCAAGTCTGACGATAACCGCAATAACGTTATCGGCCTGCTGGAAGATCCGAAATCCGTGGTGAAGAAAATCAAACGTGCGGTGACCGACTCCGAAGAGCCGCCTGTCGTGCGTTACGATGTGAAAGAGAAGGCCGGGGTGTCTAACCTGCTGGATATTCTTTCCGGCGTGACCGGCAAAGCGATTTCTGAGCTTGAAGCCAGCTTTGAAGGCAAAATGTATGGTCACCTGAAGGGCGAAGTGGCGGAAGCCGTGTCCGGTATGCTGACCGAGCTTCAGGAGCGCTATCACCGTTACCGCAACGACGAAGCTTTCCTGCAGCAGGTGATGAAAGAGGGTGCAGAAAAAGCGCGTGCTCGCGCCGGCGAAACGCTGAAAAAAGTGTACGAAGCGATCGGGTTCGTCGCACACCCATAATCTTTCCCTATGAATAACCCGCTATCAGCGGGTTATTTCTTTTTGTGACCCCATTCTCCTTTTGTCATTTTCCCCTTTGCCATCTATATTCAATTTTATGAAGATATATTCATTCAATAAATTGAAGATAACAGATGAGCCGCAGCTTTATTAAAAAAGAGGGCGTAGCCCAATCCAGTCTGGCCCGTTATTTATTGGGTGAGAAATGTGGTAACAGACTGAAAACCATTGATGAATTAGCCGGCGAGTGCGGTTTTTCCGTTGGCCTGACGCAGGCGGCTTTAAAGACGCTGGAGAAGGCCGGAGCCGTGAGCGTTGAGCGCCGCGGCCGCAACGGCAGCTACCTGCTGAGCATGGATAACAAAGCCCTATTGGCGTTCGCGGATATCGGCAATGTAGTTTGTGCTATGCCGCTGCCGTACACCCGCCTTTATGAAGGGCTAGCCAGCGGCCTGAAGGCGCAGTTTGACGGCATCCCGTTTTACTACGCCCACATGCGAGGGTCCGATGCGCGAGTGGAGTGCCTGCTGAACGGCGTTTATGACCTCGCCGTCGTCTCCAGGCTGGCGGCGGAAAGCTATCTCAGCAATCCGGATATTTTTATCGCGCTGGCGCTGGGGCCGCACACCTACGTGGGCGAGCACAAGTTGATTTGTCGCGCCGGGCAGCAGGAAAGTATCCGCCGCATTGGGATTGACCCACGTTCGGCGGATCAGCGCATCATGACGGATGTTTATTTCGCCGGGCAGGATGTGGAATTGCTCGACGTGTCGTACCACGAGTGCCTGCACAGAATCGCAAAAGGTAGCGTGGATGCGGTGATTTGGAACGTCAGCAACGAGGCCGACCTGGCAGCGCTGGGGCTGACCGCACTCCCGTTAAACGGGGACAAATGCTTCCTGGCTGCATCGGAAGCGGTGGTGCTGACGCGCAGCGAAGATATCCCCATTCAGCAATTGCTGAGAACGGTGGTGGATAAGAATGCGCTGCTGACTCATCAGCAAAGCGTGCTGAGCGGCGAACTGGAACCAAGCTATTGACAGAGGTAATCAGTATGGAAGACCGGCTCAACCTGCTGTGTGATGCGGGCGTCATCGACCAGGATATTTGCGATGGCATGAAAGTAGTTGTAACGCAGCTGGAAACCCATTGGGCTATTCCGCTGCAAAACGAACAGGGCGCGATGGCGATTACCCACATGGCTAACGCGCTGATGCGCAGCCGCCGGGGCGAGGAAGTCGGCCCGCTGGATGACGAGCTGCTGGAGGAAATTAAAACCGACAGCGTGTTCGGCGAAGTAGAGCAGGCGCATTATTCGCTGCTGGCTCCGTTCAACGTCAAGCTTCATCCGAACGAAGAAGGTTACCTGCTCGCTAACCTGTTCAGCCTGTGGCTGATTCACAAGCGCTAACGGATTTATATGCAGCGGTTTTTCTCACCTTAAATATTCAAAAAAATGATTATTTAGGCTGGTTTATCTATCAGGTCGCGAGGCAAGGCATGTTTATTGAGGCACTCAAGGCACAAAACCCGGCGTTGATTGAGGCGGCCAGAACCCTCTGGCGGCAGGGCGCGGTGCTACCCGACACCTGGATCATCGATGTCGATCAGGTACTGGAAAATGGCCGTAAACTGCTCGCGGCCGCGCAGAAGCACGGCATCACGCTCTACTTTATGACCAAGCAGCTGGGGCGCAATCCATGGCTTGCCAACAAGCTGGTTGAACTGGGCTTCAGGGGCGCGGTGGCCGTTGACTTTAAAGAAGCCAGAACGCTGCGTGACGCAAATGTGCCTGTTTCACATGTTGGTCATTTGGTACAGGTTCCCGTGGCGCGAGTGGAAGATAGCGTTAATGGCTCGACCGAAATCATCACGCTGTTCTCGCTGGAGAAAGCGCGTGAAGTTTCGGATGCCGCGCTGGCCTGCGGGCGCGTTCAGGCGGTGATGCTGAAGGTGTTTGCCGACTACGACCGGCTTTATCCGGGTCAGGAAGCCGGTTTTCCGCTCATCGAGCTGGATGATGTGGTGCAAAAAATTCGTGAAATGCAGGGAATTCGGCTTGCCGGGCTGACGCATTTTCCCTGTCTGCTCTGGAACGAGGAACAGCAGCAAACGCAGCCGACCCGCAACCTGATGACGCTGCTTAAGGCCCGGGATCTGCTGCACGAGCAGGGGATTGAGATCGAGCAAATCAACGCGCCCTCGGCCTCAAGCTGCAGCACTTTCCCGATTCTGGCCGAGTACGGGGTAACCCATGCCGAACCGGGCCATGCGCTAACCGGCACAATCCCTGCTAATCAGCACGGTGACCAGCCGGAAGCAATCGCCATGCTTTATCTGACGGAAGTTTCGCACCAGTTTCAGGGCAAAAGCTATTGCTATGGCGGGGGGTATTATCGACGCGGCCACGCGCAGAATGCGCTGGTGTTAAGCAGTGATGCACAGCCCGAGCAGGCACGATTGCTGCCGCCAGACAGCACCAGCATTGATTATCACCTGGCGCTGGAAGGCCGCTATCCCGTTGGCAGCCCGGTGGTGATGTGCTTCCGCACGCAGATTTTTGTCACCCGCAGCGATGTGGCGCTGGTGTCCGGTATTCAAAGCGGGAACCCGGTACTCGAAGCGCTCTACGACAGCCTTGGGCATCCTCTTCAGGGAGGTCAGCATGAGTAAGTTCTTGGTGCTGGTGATAGACAGTTTTGGCGTGGGTGCCATGGACGATGTGCCACAGGTCAGGCCGCAGGACATCGGGGCGAACACTTGCGGGCATATTTTGCAGCATTTTCCTGAACTGCGTCTGCCCACACTTGAGAAGCTGGGGCTGATAAACGCGCTGGGCTTTGCTGCCAACGTTATGCAGCCGAACGCCGATGCCGTTTATGGAACCGCAGCGCTGCAGCATGAAGGCGGCGACACCTTTATGGGCCATCAGGAAATTTTGGGCACGCGGCCGCAGACCCCCTTACGCATGCCGTTTTCTGAAGTTATCGACGAAGTAGAGCAGGCGCTGTTTGACGCTGGCTGGCAGGTTGAACGCAAAGGCGCTGAGCTGCAGTTTTTGTGGGTAAACCAGGCCGTGGCCGTGGGCGATAATCTTGAGGCCGATCTCGGGCAGGTGTTTAACATTAGCGCCAATCTCAGCGCTATACCGTTTGAGCAGGTGCGCGCCATTGGCGAAGTGGTCCGCCGTTGCGTCAAAGTGGGTCGGGTCATTGCCTTTGGCGGCCTGCTTGAGAGCAGCGAACAGTTGATCGACGCCGCTGAAGAAAAACAGGGCCTTTATGTCGGCATTAATGCGCCGCGTTCAGGGGTATATAAAAGTGGGTTTCAGGTCGTGCACATGGGCTATGGCGTGGACGCTAGCGTCCAGGCTCCGCTGCAGCTGCATCAGGTCGGGGTTAAAACCGTGCTGGTGGGAAAGGTGGCCGACATCGCGATTAACCCACACGGCATCAGCTACCAGAATCTGGTCGACTCCCAGAGCATCCTCGATATCACCCGGGATGAGCTGAATAAACCCGGCCGCGCGTTTATCTGTACCAATATTCAGGAAACTGACCTGGCGGGCCATGCGGAAGACGTTGCGCGCTACGCCGAGCGACTTGAGCTGGTAGATAAAAATCTGGCTTTGCTGATGGCGGATATGCAGGCGGGAGACTGCCTGGTGGTGATGGCCGACCACGGTAACGATCCGACTATCGGCCACAGCAAGCACACGCGTGAAAACGTCCCTTTGCTGGTGTGGCAGCCCGGCATAACAGGCGCTTATCTGGGCGCACGCGCTACGCTTTCTGATGTAGGCGCAACGGTTTGTGACTTTTTTCGGGCAGCTGCGCCGCAGAACGGTACTTCGTTCCTGCCGCTGCTGAATGTCTCTTCTGCACGTGGAGTGAATCATGACAGGGCATAAGCATATCGATCCATCGGGCTATACCTATGCCCATGAGCATCTTCATATCGATCTTTCCAGCTTCAAGGACAACATCGATTGCCGTCTGGATCAGTACGAGCTGATTTGCGGTGAGATGACGTCACTCTATGAGCAGGGCGTACGCAATATCATAGAAATGACCAACCGCTATATGGGGCGTAACCCTCAGTTTATGCTGGATATCATGCGTGATACCGGTATGAACGTGATGGCCTGTACCGGTTATTATCAGCATGACTTCTTCCCGCCGCACGTGGCCACCACGCCGGTGAAAGTGCTGGCGCAGGAGATGATCGATGAAATTGAGATCGGCATCGACGGCACGGCATTAAAAGCCGGAATTATTGCGGAGATCGGCTCCAGTGTGGATGTGATTACGCCAGTAGAATCCCGGGTATTCCAGGCGGCGGCCATCGCGCATCATGAGACCGGCAGGCCGATTTCGACCCACACGTCATTCAGCACCATGGGCCTTGAACAGCTTGCGTTGCTGAAGTCATGGTGCGTGGATCTTTCCCGCGTCACCATCGGCCACTGTGACCTGAAAGATAACCTCGAAAACATCCTGCGGATGATTGACCTGGGCGCCTACGTTCAATTCGATACCATCGGCAAAAACAGCTATTACCCGGACGAAAAACGCATTGCGATGCTGAGTGCGCTCAAAGAACGCGGCCTGCTCGACCACGTCATGCTGTCGATGGATATTACTCGCCGTTCTCATTTAAAAGCGAACGGCGGGCCTGGTTTTGATTATTTACTTACCACGTTTGTGCCGATGCTGCTGGAGGTCGGTTTCAGCCAGCCAGACATCGATTTGATGTTACGTGACAACCCCTCTGTCTTTTATAAGTAAGGATTTTCCATGAAAAAGATCGGTGTCGCTGGCCTACAGCGCGAACTCATCAAACAAACCATCGAAACCGCCGCACCGGGCAGCTTCGAAGTGTTTATCTACAACGACATGGACGCCGCGCTGAAGGTGAAATCCGGCCAGCTTGATTACTACATTGGGGCCTGTAATACCGGGGCGGGGGCTGCATTGTCTATCGCCATCGCGGTGATCGGCTACAACCGCAGCTGTACCATCGCCAAGCCCGGTATCAAAGCCAAAGAGGAGCAGATTGCCCGCCTGGTATCTGAAGGCAAGGTGGCATTTGGCCTCTCCGTCGAACATATCGAGCATGCCATCCCGCTGCTGGTTAACCATTTAAAATAAAGGCATCCGTATGGAATTTTACCTTCACCTTGTTGTTGTTGCCTTACTTACCGGGATGACGGCTTTACTGGCGCACCGCTCCGCGGCGGTGTTTCATGACGGGATCCGGCCGATTTTGCCGCAGCTTATCGAAGGCAATATGAATCGCCGCGAGGCGGGCAGTATCGCCTTTGGCCTGAGCATCGGCTTTGTGGCCTCGGTTGGGATCTCTTTTACCCTGAAGACCGGGCTGCTTAACAGCTGGCTGCTGTTCTTGCCGACCGACATCCTCGGCGTGCTGGCGGCCAACAGCGTGCTGGCCTTTGGGCTTGGCGCCGTCTGGGGCGTTCTGATCCTCACCTGCCTGGTGCCGGTGAATCATCTGCTGACCGCGCTGCCGGTAGACGTTCTCGGCTCGCTTGGCGAACTGAGTTCCCCGGTGGTTTCAGCCTTTGCGCTGTTCCCGCTGGTGGCGATTTTCTACCAGTTTGGTTGGAAGAATAGCCTGTTCGCGGCGGTGGTTGTGCTGCTGACCCGCGTGCTGGTAGTGCGTTTCTTCCCGCAGCTGAACCCGGAATCCATCGAGATTTTCGTCGGTATGGTTATGCTGCTGGCGATTGCGATTTTTCAGGATCTGCGCGCTCGCGATAAGCATGAGCACGATGCTCACGGGCAGTCGGTGTTTGAGGAGCGTACCTCGAGGATCATTAAAAATCTGCCTTATATCGCCATCGTTGGTGGCCTGATCGCCACCGTTGCCAGCATGAAGCTCTTTGCAGGCAGCGAGGTGTCTATCTTTACGCTGGAAAAAGCCTACAAGATTGGCCTCGATCCAACCCAGTCCCAGAGCCTGATAGATCAGGCCGCGCTGGCCGAGTTTATGCGTGGTCTGGGCTTTGTGCCGATGATTGCCACGACGGCGCTGGCGACCGGGGTTTATGCCGTGGCGGGGTTCACCTTTGTTTTTGCCGTAGGCTATCTGATTGCTAACCCGCTGCTCGCTTTTGTGCTCGGTGCGCTGGTGATTTCTGCCGAGGTTCTGCTGCTCCGTTCCATCGGGAAATGGCTGGGACGTTACCCTTCGGTACGCAACGCCTCGGATAATATCCGTAACGCGATGAACATGCTGATGGAGATGGCGCTGCTGATTGGCTCTATCTTTGCCGCCATCAAGATGGCGGGGTATACCGGCTTCACCATCGCGACGGCGTTGTACTTCCTGAACGAATCGCTGGGCCGCCCGGTGCAGAAAATGGCCGCGCCGGTTGTGGCGGTGATGATAACCGGCATTGTGCTGAATATTCTCTTCTTCTGCGGCCTGTTTATCCCGGCCTAAGGGAGGTTGTGTGGAAAGCTCGCCGTTGCAAAGCCTGAACCTGGCTCAGGCGCAGCAAAAGCAGTTTCGGCTGGTGGATATTATCTGTCGGCATTTTCCCGGCGCTGATTTTCTCAGCCAGGGCGATGTTGGCCTGGTATCCGGCCTCAATCAGCCCAAAACCACGCAGCGGGTTGAGTGGGTTCTGGCCGACTTCTTCTCTGCGCCGGCCGCCGCGCTGGTGCAGGGGGCCGGCACCGGGGCTATTCGCAGCGGGCTGGCGGCGTTGTTAAAGGCGGGCGATAAGCTGCTGATTCATCAGGCACCTCTGTACCCTACCACGGCGGTTATTGCCGAACAGATGGGGCTTGAGCTAATCAGGGCCGATTTTAATAAACCAGGTGAAGTGGATACCGCTATCGCCACGCATCGTCCGGCTGCGGCTTTGATTCAGCATACCCGCCAGACGCTGGATGATGCCTATCAGCTAGCGGAAGTCATTGCCTGCTTTAACCACCACGGCTTGCCGTCGCTGGCGGACGATAACTATGCGGTGATGAAGGTCGATAAAATCGGCTGCGAATGCGGATCGACCCTGTCGACCTTTTCCTGCTTTAAGCTGTTTGGCCCTGCAGGCGTGGGCGTGGTTGTCGGGGATAAAGCTGCGGTTCAGGCCGTGCGTCAGAGCATGTACTCCGGCGGCAGCCAGGTGCAGGGCTTTCAGGCCATGGAGGTGTTGCGCGGTTTGGTCTTCGCCCCGGTGATGCATGCCGTTCAGGCGCAGGTTAACGACGATCTGGTTGAACTCCTGTCGCAGGGGGCTGTGCCTCAGGTTAAAAATGCGTTTATCGCCAACGCGCAGTCAAAGGTTCTGCTGGTCGAGTTTCATCAGCCGATTGCCGAAAAGGTGCTTGCTGCGGCGCAGACGCTGGGGGCCTTACCTTATCCGGTGGGGGCAGAGTCGAAGTATGAAATACCGCCGCTCTTTTATCGGCTTTCCGGGACGTTCAGGCAGGCCGAGCCGGAGCTTGAAAAGCGGATGATCCGCATCAACCCGAACCGCAGCGGAGCGGAAACGGTGCTGCGAATTTTGCGGGAAAGCTGTGCAGAGGCAGAAAAGTAAAAGGGAGGCCAGTGCCTCCCTTAGATTGATGACAAACAGCCGAAAAACGTGGTTTTCGACTGTTTGGGGCAAACCAGAGAACATTGTTCATTGTTTTTATTAGACCTGGGTTCGGACTTTTTTAGATCAATGAACTTTGTCAGCAGTCTTAAGGGAGGCTTTGGGCCTCCCTTTATATTTAATGGTTTGAGAACCAGTTTAGCCTGTCGCGAAGGCCAACGACGCGCCCAACGATAATCAATGCCGGGCTGCCGACCTGCGTGGCTAATTCGCCTAATTGGTTCAGGGTGCCGTCCACGACGCGCTGATTCACCGCCGTACCGTTTTCCACCAGCGCCACCGGCATCGTCTCTTCCATGCCGTGAGCGATCAGCTGCTGCTGAATAGCAGAGGCCTGGTTAAGCCCCATATAGAACACCAGCGTCTGTTTTTCTGCCGCCAGGTTCGCCCAATCCAGCTCACCGCCGGTTTTTAAATGGCCGGTAACCAGGCGAACGCTTTGTGCATAGTCGCGGTGGGTAAGCGGAATGCCGGAATAGGCAGAACAACCGGAAGCTGCGGTAATCCCTGGCACCACGGAGAACGGGATCCCGCCGTTGCACAAGGTTTCCAGCTCTTCACCGCCGCGCCCGAAGATAAACGGATCGCCGCCTTTCAGACGCACGACGCGTTTGCCCTTTTGCGCCTCTCGCAGCAGGATTTGGTTAATCTCTTCCTGCGGCACGCAGTGGTAGCCTGCGCGCTTGCCGACGAACACGCGATCGGCATCACGACGCACCAGGTTCATGATGTCGTCCGATACCAGACGGTCGTAAACCACCACGTCAGCCTGCTGAATTTGCTGCAGGCCTTTCAGCGTTAACAAACCTGCATCGCCGGGACCAGCGCCAACCAGCACGACTTCGCCGCGATGATCGAGCGGGGTGGAGAACAGCGATTCCGTCTCTTTTTCAACGGCAAGCGGGTCTTCATTGGCCAGATACTGCGCCAGACGGTCGTTGGTGAAGAATTTTTCCCAGAAGCGGCGACGCTCGCCCATGGTGGCAAAAGTTTGCTTCACTCGGCCACGCAGCGTGCCCGCAAAGGCGGCGATTTTACCCAGATGCAGCGGCAGGCTGGCTTCCAGCTTTTCGCGCAGCAGTCGGGCCAGAACAGGGGAGGTACCGCCGGAAGAAACGGCGACCATCAGCGGGGAGCGGTCGATAATCGACGGCATAATGAAGCTCGCCTGTTTCGGTGCATCGACCACGTTGCAGAAGATCCGGCGGGACTCGGCGGCATCGCTAACTTGCTGATTGACCTCATCATCGTCGGTGGCGGCAATCGCCAGCCAGCTTTCGTCCAGCAGCGTTTCTGAGAACGTGCCTTCGGCCAGCGTCAGCATATTTTGTTCAGCCCACACCTTAAACTGTGGGCTGAACTCGAGGGCGTTAACGGTGATGCGCGCACCTGCCTCCAGCAATAAACGCGCTTTGCGTTCAGCGACGTCGCCCCCGCCTACCAGCAGGCAGGCGCGGCCACGTAACTGACAAAATATCGGCAGGTGATCCACGGTCAATCCTCAATTAATTACGGGCGGTTTCCGGTGCGCTTGCGCTCGCAGGCTGCGGGCGCTCGGCTTTCGGCGTAGCATACCAATAACCCAGACCCATGAATACTGCGCCTGACAGGGTATTCCCAAGCGTCACCCACAGCAGATTATGGCCAATACCAGACAGCGTATAAGCTTCGCTGTGGTGGCCAAACCAGGACAGGGCAAACAGCGTCATATTGGCGATAGAGTGCTCGTAGCCGGAGGCGATAAACGCCAGAAGACACCACCAGATAGCGAGAAACTTCGCTGCACCTTCGGTACGAATTGCCATCCAGATTGCCAGGCAAACCAGCCAGTTACACAGCGCGCCCTTGAAGAACAGCACCATCGCCGGCGTGGTGGTTTTTGCCAGCGCTACGCTGTGCACAATGCTGGTATCTACCGGTAACAGGCTGCCGCCACCCCAGTGATACAGCAAAGCGACAAACACGGACCCGAGCAGATTGCCAAGCCAGGTTTGCGGCAGAATTGCCCACATCTGGCCGTGAGAAATCGTGCCGGCCTTCACGCCGAAGGTCAGGAACATGGTGTGGCCGGTAAACAGCTCGGAACCGGCAATAATGACCAGCGTCAGGGCTATCCCGAAGGTCGCTCCCATCACCAACGGGCGCACGGAAGGATCGAGTAAATTACCGAGGGTGAAAATCAGGATGATGCCAAGGCCAACGTAGGCGCCCGCCATAGCGGAACTCACCCAGAAGCCCAGCGGGTTTGTCTTCGAGAGACGGTTAATCCGTGCGGCATTCGCTGCACACTTATTGATGGTATCGGTGAACATTTTTGTTATCCCAATGAAGTTAAAAAAGAAAAATTAAAAATGAATTACCCTCACCCCGGCCCTCTCCCAAAGGGAGAGGGGGAAACCCGTCGCCGCTATTGTTGCTCGATCGGTTCCCTCACTCCCGAGGGAGGAATACTGTCGGTACCCTCTCCCTCAGGGAGAGGGCAGGGTGAGGGTTTAAATATTAAGCTTTTATTTGTACCAGCCCGTCCTGCACGCGCGCTTCATAGTGCGGGACGGAACGGCTTTCATCTTCCATGCACAGGCCATCTCGCAGGCGGAAGTGCTGTTTTTTCAGCGGGCTGGCAACCCACAGCTCGTCCTGATGTTCTGCAATTAACCCTCGCGACAGCACGCTCGCTTCAAAAAACGGGTCAATATTGCTGATGGCATACACCTGCTCGTCGCGGCGCGGGCGGAAAATAGCAACCTGTGCCGCGCCCACCAGGGCGCAAACGCCGGTTGCAGGCAGGATGTCGTTTAGCTGACAAACGGTTGTCCACTGGCTCATGCGTGTTCCTCCACTTCTACCAGAGTGACCGGAATACGCTCATATGGCGTGGCCGGGCGATGTTGTTCGCGTTCGCTGACGATCTGCACATTCGGATCGCGCTGCGGGCTGTTGATAAAGTGTTTGAAGCGGACCTGAGCCTGTGGGTTGTTCACGGTTTCTGTCCACTCGCAGATCACTTTCTCACGCAGGCGGTTGAGCTCTGCTTCCAGCTGATCGTTGAGGCCTAATTTGTCGTCAACAATTACGCTACGCAGGTAATCGATGCCGCCTTCCAGATTTTCCATCCATACGGAAGTACGGGTGAGTTTGTCGGCGGTACGGATGTAGAACATCATGAAGCGGTCGAGGTACCTGATGATGGTCTTGCGGTCGAGATCTGCCGCCAGCAGGTCCGCGTGGCGCGGCTTCATGCCGCCGTTGCCGCAAACATACAGGTTCCAGCCTTTCTCCGTGGCGATGATGCCAACGTCTTTGCCCTGCGCTTCCGCACATTCGCGGGTACAGCCGGAGACGCCAAACTTCATTTTGTGTGGCGTACGGATGCCTTTATAGCGGTTTTCCAGCTCGACGCCGAAGCCCACGCTATCGCCCACGCCGTAGCGACACCAGGTACTGCCTACGCACGTTTTCGCCATACGCAGTGCTTTGGCGTAGGCGTGGCCGGTTTCGAACCCGGCTTCGATCAGCTGACGCCAGATTTCAGGTAGGTCGTCCTTCTGTGCGCCAAACAGGCCGATACGCTGGGAACCGGTGATCTTGGTGTAAAGGTTATATTCACGTGCGATGCGGCCCACTTCCATCAGCCCTTGCGGCGTGATTTCACCCCCCGCCGAGCGTGGGATAACCGAGTAGGTGCCATCTTTCTGGATGTTGCCGAGGAAGTTATCGTTGGTGTCCTGCAGCGGTGTCAGCTCCGGCTGCAGCACATAGTCGTTCCAGCAGGAGGCCAGCAGCGAGCCAACGGTCGGTTTACAGACTTCACAGCCGTAACCTTTGCCGTATTTTTGCAGCAGCTGGTCGAAGGATGTGATCCCTTCAACGCGGATCAGGTGGTACAGCTCCTGGCGTGAGAAGGCGAAGTGCTCACACAGATTGTTGTTTACTTCGATACCGGCTTTCGCCAGCTCGGCGTTCAACACCTGGGTGACCAGCGGAATACAGCCGCCGCAGCCGGTCCCGGCTTTGGTCTCGGCTTTCAGTGCCGCCACGGTGTGGCAGCCTTTGTTGATAGCCGTGATCAGGTCGCCTTTAGTGACGTCAAAGCAGGAACAAATCTGTGCGCTTTCCGGTAGCTTATCTACGCCGATAGACGGTTTGCCGCTGCTGGCGTGTGCCGGGAGGATCAGAGCATCCGGGTTTTCCGGCAGCTCGATGGCATTCAGGACCAGTTGAAGGAGATTACCGTAGTCGCTGGTGTCGCCGACCAGCACCGCGCCGAGCAGAGTTTTATTGTCTTCGCTCACGACCAGACGTTTGTAAACCTCTTTGCTTTCATCGAGGTAAACATAGCTGCGGGCGTTTGGCGTGCGGCCATGAGCGTCGCCAATCCCGCCCACGTCAACGCCAAGCAATTTCAGCTTGGCGCTCATGTCTGCACCTTCAAAGGCGTTTTCGGTACCTAAAAGGTGATCGGCGGTAACCTGCGCCATTTTATAGCCTGGTGCGACGAGGCCGAAGACGCGGTTATTCCAGCTTGCGCATTCACCGATAGCGTAAATATCCGGGTCTGAAGTCTGGCAGTTATCGTTAATGCTGATACCGCCACGCTGTGCCGTTTCCAGACCACATTGGGTCGCCAGTTTATCCTGCGGGCGGATCCCCGTAGAGAACACGATAAAATCAACTTCGAGATCGCTACCGTCGGCAAAACGCATGGTTTTGCGCGCCTCGGTGCCCTGCTGGACGATTTCCTGGGTGTTTTTGCCGGTATGAACGCGAACGCCCATGCGCTCGATCTTGCTGCGCAACTGCTCGCCACCCATGCGGTCAAGCTGTTCGGCCATCAGCATTGGCGCGAATTCGATAACATGGGTTTCCACACCAAGGTTTTTCAGTGCGCCGGCCGCTTCGAGTCCCAGCAGTCCACCACCAACGACGGCACCGCGTTTGCTGCGGCGGGCGCAGGCTTCGATGGCGTTAAGATCTTCGATGGTACGGTAGACGAAGCAGTCCTGGGTTTCTGAACCCTTAATCGGTGGGATCCACGGGTAGGAACCCGTTGCCATGACCAGCTTGTCGTAATAAACGGTGCGGCCGGTATTGGAGTGGATCACTTTTTCCTGGCGGTTAATGGTAATGGCGCGTTCGCCAATGAGGACCTTTACGCCATGTTTTTCGTAATAGCCGTCGCGGACCAGCGAAAGTTCTTCAGCAGTATGATGAGAAAAATAAGAAGAGAGGTGCACTCGGTCATAGGCTTTGCGCGGTTCTTCACAAAATACGGTGATATCGAACTGGTCTGCTGGGGCTTTATCAAGTAAGTCTTCGATAAAGCGATGGCCAACCATGCCATTACCGATAACTGCTATTTTGACTTTGCTCATAATTGCCTCAATTTCTTTTTTATTACCGCCTACCTTAACGATTCAGCTCTGGTGATTATTGATGCAAATCAAACCCGTCTTCATATACCCATTAATGGGTATATAATTGATTTTGATGGATTTTTGTAAGTTATGGAATTGACTGGTTTTTCGCCAGTAAACCAAAGCGGTGTATGCTATGAAACAGTCTGCGACGGATAAGAGAGGACTTATGGAAACGAAAGCGTTACGGGTTATTCAGAATGTACGGCTGGCAGGCCGGGAAGGACTGTGGCGGTTGTCGATCGTTGACGGAAAATTTCAGGCCATTATGCCAATGGGCGAGGTACAGCAGAAAGGTGGGCAGGTTTTGGACGGCGAGGGCGGGTTAGCCATTGCGCCATTTGTCGAGCCGCATATCCACCTCGATACCACACAGACCGCCGGGCAGCCGAGCTGGAATCAGTCCGGCACGCTGTTTGAAGGGATTGAACGCTGGGCGGAGCGGAAGGCCCTGCTTAGTCATGAAGATGTAAAACACAGGGCGTGGCAGACGCTGAAGTGGCAGATTGCCAACGGCATCCAGTATGTTCGTACCCATGTGGACGTTTCTGACCCGACGCTGACCGCACTGAAAGCGATGCTTGAGGTGAAGCAGGAAGTTGCCCCGTGGGTAGAGCTGCAGCTGGTGGCTTTCCCGCAGGAGGGGATTCTCTCTTACCCGAACGGTGAGGCGCTTCTGGAAGAGTCGCTGCGGCTTGGGGCCGATGTGGTCGGGGCTATCCCACATTTCGAATTCACCCGCGAATACGGCGTTGAGTCGCTGCATAAAGCCTTTGCGCTGGCTCAGAAATATAACCGTCGACTGGATATTCACTGCGATGAAATAGACGACGAACAGTCACGCTTTGTGGAAACCGTTGCCGCTCTGGCTCATCGCGACGGTATCGGCGCGCGCGTTACCGCCAGCCACACAACGGCAATGCACTCCTACAACGGGGCCTATACCTCCCGGCTGTTCCGTTTGCTTAAGCTGTCTGGTATTAACTTTGTGGCAAACCCGCTGGTCAATATTCATTTGCAGGGACGTTTCGATGATTACCCTAAACGCCGCGGCGTAACGCGGGTGAAGGAGATGCTGAGGGCGGGCATTAACGTTTGCTTCGGCCATGATGATGTCTTTGACCCGTGGTATCCGCTCGGCACTGCCAATATGCTGCAGGTTCTGCATATGGGGCTGCATATTTGCCAACTGATGGGCTACCAGCAAATTGATGAAGGGCTAAAGTTGATTACCGATAACAGCGCCCGAACCTTCGGCGTGGAGGATTACGGCATCGCAGAGGGCAACACGGCGCACCTGGTTATTCTGCCTGCTGAAAATGGATTTGATGCGGTGCGGCGTCAGGTGCCGGTACGCTGGTCCATTCGTGCCGGACGGGTAATCGCGACTACGCAGCCTGCTCAAACGAAGATAATACTGGGCGATAAGACGGAAGACATTCAGTTTGCAGGACCCTCTCCCCGTTAAGGGAGAGGAGGATTGCAAGGCGATCAGTGCGCGGTAGCAGCAGCGCCATGGCTACGGTGTTTGGTCACGAAACCGAGCACCATACACATGACGAACACGACTGCGTACAGGCCGTTAGCGGTATGCAGAGCAGCCAGAGGGCCACTGTGGGCAACGATTGGGCCGGTGACGATAAAGGTCAGCATGGTACCAACGGTACCGCAGGTCAGCACAAAGTTAACCAGCTTCGGCGAAGACACTTTGGTCTGCTGTGAACCCAGGGTGATGATGGTGGTGTAAATCGCGCTGGAGAAGAAGCCAAGTGCCAGAATAAACCAGGCAAGATGCGCTGGATCGCCGTGGTTGAACAGGTACATCAGCACGGTAGCGGCACCGGCCAGTACGGTCAAAATGCGCTGCAGGTCGAAGAAGCGAAGAATAAAGCTGAACGCCCACATACCGAACATATAGGACATCCAGAAGTCACTGACCAGCTTACCGGCATCGTTGATGCTCATGCCGAGGCCTTTAGCATATTCCGGTACCCAGGAGATAAAGCCCAGCTGGCCGAGGATGTAGCACAGCGCCGCGACGGACAGGAACAGTACGCCGATGCCCCATTTTTCTTTCACAACCGGCTGGTCGTCTTTCTTCGCGTGTTTACCCAGCGCCGGGAACTCACAGCCCAGGGTCAGCAGGAAGATAGCAACGTAGACCAGGCCGATACACACGTAGACCCAGTACCAGTTGATGCTGCGGGCAAGCAGGATGGCGGCGACCATCGGGAAAATCATCCCGGCCATGCTGAAGAAGGAGTCGGTAAACAGCAGGCGGGAACCGCGCTGACGCCCTTCATACATATGGGTGATCAGGAAGGTACCAATCGACATGGTTATCCCGCTTACCAGACCCAGCACGAACATGGAAGCGGAGAAGATAGCCAGGTTATGACCGAAGATCAGGCCGGCCACGGCCAGCACCATCAGCAGGAAGCCAAAGCGCAGCTGGGTTTTCAGCGGAACAATTTCCATCAGCCAGGCATTCAGGAAGATAGAGATCAGGATACCGGCGTTAAGGAAGGTAAAAGTATTACTCATGCTGGACACCGGCAGATTGAAATACTCTGCGATGTTCCCCATCACCATCCCGGTGACGATCACCAACGCACCGGTCAGGGCGTAGGAGAAGAAGCTAATCCATAAAAGCTTGGTTCGGTTGCTGTTAGTCATAACGAGCCTGTGCAAGGAAGTGTAAAGCGCATTGACAGCGCGGCGGACGGGCAGATTTTAGTCATTTGCGTGATCTATTTAAATGAATTATGAATTTATTGCTGAAATAAACTGATCAATTCATGAAGTGTGTCACATATTTCAATCTGTTTCAGCGTGTTAGCATTGCAACTTATTGATTTGCGTAAAAGTAAATAACCGTAAATGGCTGGCGTCGACTGCGGTGCCTCTTTACAATCAAGCAACTTGCTTCACTCACTGCCTTCGTAAGGAATTGTTCATGCTCAAATCGACACTGGCGGCTGTTGCAGCTGTACTTGCTCTCTCCGCGCTTTCCCCTGCTGCGCTGGCTGCAAAAGGCGACCCGCACGTCCTGTTGACCACCTCGGCTGGCAATATTGAGCTTGAGTTAAATAGCCAAAAAGCACCGGTATCAGTGAAAAACTTTGTGGATTACGTCAACAGCGGTTTTTATAACAACACGACCTTCCACCGCGTGATCCCCGGTTTTATGATTCAGGGCGGCGGCTTCACCGAAGATATGAACCAGAAGCAACCTAACCCGCCGATTAAGAACGAAGCGGACAACGGCCTGCGCAACACACGCGGTACCGTTTCTATGGCGCGTACCGCCGATAAAGACAGCGCAACCAGCCAGTTCTTTATTAACGTTGCGGATAACGCTTTCCTTGACCATGGCCAGCGTGACTTTGGTTACGCGGTGTTTGGCAAAGTGGTGAAAGGTCTGGACGTTGCCGATAAGATTTCCCAGGCTCCGAGTCACAATGTGGGTCCGTACCAGAATGTGCCGTCAAAACCTATCGTGATCCTTTCCGCGAAAGTGCTGCCTTAAGCTTTTCGGCGCGGGCCTTGTCGCCCGCGCTGCTCCTTCCAGAAACAGAGAATTTCAATAAGTGATGAGTCAGGCCAGAGAAAGCGACTAGAATAGCGCGTTCTTTTTTGCCCTGGAGCCGCCATGTTACTGCTTATCGACAACTATGATTCCTTTACCTGGAACCTCTACCAGTATTTTTGCGAGCTGGGCGAGGAGGTGCTGGTTAAGCGTAACGACGAAATTGGGCTGGGCGATATTGAGCGTCTGGCGCCGAAAAAACTGGTGATCTCCCCTGGCCCTTGCACCCCAAATGAGGCCGGTATCTCACTTGCTGCCATTAATCACTTCGCCGGTAAGTTACCTATTCTGGGCGTTTGCCTCGGGCATCAGGCTATTGCGCAGGCTTTTGGCGCAACTATCGTACGTGCTGAACAAGTGATGCACGGAAAAACTTCCGCTATCAGTCATAACGGCAGCGGCGTATTTCGTGGGTTGAATAATCCGCTTACCGTGACTCGCTACCACTCGCTGCTCATCGATCCTGAAACCTTGCCCGACAGCTTTGACGTCACGGCCTGGACGGATAAGCAGGAAATTATGGGCATCCGCCATCGCACTCTGAACATCGAAGGCGTACAGTTTCACCCGGAAAGTATTCTCAGTGAACAGGGGCATGCTTTACTGGCGAATTTCCTTGCTGGCTAAATTGTCGCTTGCCTGATTTTGGTTTTTTATGCATATTTCGTGATTATATTTTCATTCACATTTAACGCATGAAACGGGTGAGGGATAGATGGCAACTGAACAATCAGCGGTGACGCGGGCGACCTTCGATGAAGTGATTTTGCCGATTTATGCACCAGCAGAGTTTATTCCTGTTAAAGGGAAGGGCAGCCGCGTGTGGGACTCCGACGGGAAAGAGTACGTGGACTTTGCGGGAGGGATCGCCGTGACCGCGCTGGGGCATTGCCACCCAACGCTTGTGGAGGCGCTGAAGACCCAGGGTGAAACCCTATGGCACACCAGCAACGTTTTTACCAATGAGCCTGCCCTGAAGCTTGCCCGTAAGCTGATTGACGCCACCTTTGCCGAGCGCGTCGTCTTTATGAACTCCGGCACAGAGGCGAATGAAACGGCCTTTAAGCTGGCCCGCTACTATGCTTCGACTCGCCACAGCCCGTACAAAAGTAAAATCATTGCCTTCTACAATGCGTTTCACGGCCGCTCGCTGTTTACCGTCTCCGTTGGCGGGCAGGCTAAATACTCCGACGGCTTTGGTCCGAAACCGGCCGACATTATCCACGTTCCCTACAACGACCTTGCGGCGGTAAAAGCCGTAATGGATGATCATACCTGTGCGGTAGTGGTGGAGCCCATTCAGGGGGAAGGCGGCGTCACGGCGGCTACGCCGGAGTTCCTCCAGGGGCTGCGTGATTTGTGTGATGAGCACCAGGCGCTGCTGGTGTTTGATGAAGTGCAGTCTGGAATGGGGCGCACGGGTGAGCTGTTTGCTTACATTAACTACGGCGTCACCCCGGATATTCTGACCAGCGCCAAAGCCCTCGGCGGTGGTTTCCCGGTGAGCGCGATGCTGACCACCCATGAGATTGCTTCCGCATTTCACGTGGGCAGCCACGGTTCAACCTACGGCGGTAATCCGCTGGCGTGCGCAGTGGCCGGGGCGGCTTTCGATATCATCAATACGCCAGAAGTTCTCAAAGGCGTGGCGGCCAAACGTCAGCTTTTCGTTGAACAACTGCAGAAGATCAACGCGCAGTTTGATCTGTTTAGCGACATTCGCGGCATGGGGCTGTTGATTGGCGCAGAACTTAACGAGAAATACAAAGGGCGCGCGCGCGAGTTTCTCTATGCGGGCGCGGCAGAAGGCGTGATGGTGTTGAACGCCGGGCCGGACGTTATGCGTTTCGCGCCTTCGCTTATCGTTGATGACGCGGATATCGTGGAAGGAATGCAGCGCTTCGCCAAAGCGGTTGCCCACGTGGTGGCGGGTTAAAACTAACCCGAGCGCCGCAGGCGGCGGCTCAGCCAGATCCCATGATGAGGCCGCTGGCGCCAGGCTACCGAGGAGATGGTATGCATGGTGTTCAGGTGGCCAATAATCCGCTGTAAATGCTGCTCCATGGTGCTTAACGGCCCCGTGGGCAGCGTGTCTGAATCCAGAATATTGGCGTCGTTCGACCCGCCAGGCCCGTCGTACTCCAGCCTTTGCTGGCAGCGCTGTAAGCCAATTTCACAAGACTGCAGATACTTTTGTGCCAGGTCCGGCGTGAGCATGTTGTGCTCACGTGCCAGAGTGGTCATGGCGTTGATGTGCTCGACGATGAACTGGCTGTGGGTCACCCAGAGCTTCATGTCTGCCAGATAATGAGAGTTAAACCCAGGCTCTTGCATCGCTTGGTTGAGCGAGTTAAACAGCGCATTATGTGCCTGGTTGACCCGCATGCGTTGCCAGGCCAGCGGCGTGGGTTCCGGATCGTTGCTCAGTATCAGGCGAATGGCGTCCTGATCGGCCTCGAGCGCGTCGTGGGCGTTCTGACGCAGTAGGCCAGTTTGCCACTGTGGCCAAAGCCAGATCATGCCGCCAAAGGCTATCAGGCAGCCGAGCAGCGTGTCGATAAGCCGCGGAATGATGTAGCTTTCGGCGCTTAGGGTAATGAGCTGCAGGGTATATACCGCCGTAACGGTAAAGCCGATGGTGGCCCAGCCGTAGCTTTTGCGAATGAACAGATAGCTCACCAGGGTAATCATCAGCATCGCCAGTAGGGTGTAGCTGTCCGGAACGTGGAAGTGCAGGGTAATACCGGCGATACACAGCCCAGCCATGGTGCCTGCCGCCCTGTGCACAATACGTACCCGCGTTGCGCCATAGCCGTTTTGAGTCACGAACATCACCGTCATCAGGATCCAGTACGGTTTAGGCAGATGTAAGAAAGACCCAAGCAGGCTGGCAATCGTCAGCATTACGCCCAGGCGTGCGGAGCTGCGCAGCGCCGATGATTTGAAAGAAAGGTAGTTTTTCAGCGCCGGGAAGAAAGGCAGTCGGCGTTCCCTGTCTTCCATTAAATCCCTCACGTACAGCGGACGCTGGGTTTTCAGCACCCGGGCTATGCGGCTGAAATGGTAGTGACAAAATTGACCAACCGGATTATCCGGGTTCTGACGGGCGATCTTTTCCAGGGCGTCGATCTGTTTGTCCATGGTAAAGCGCGTCGGGTAGCGGTGATAGAGAATATCGTCTGCCAGCACCCGCAGGCGCGCGGCGATGGTTTGGGCATTCCAGCGGATCACGGCTTCCGCATGACTTTGCTCGACCAGCTTCTGAACCTCTTCTGGCTGATGCAGGCTCACCGAAATGTGTTCCTGCAAATCCAGTGCGACCTGGAAAGCGCGCAGCAGGCGCTTGTAGCCGTTTTGCTGGTTAGCCGACAGCATATGCAGCTGCTGGTAGCAGATGGTTATCAGGTCGACGGCTTTTTGCTGGCGGGCAAGTAAGGGAGGCAGCGCTTTTTCCGGATCGGTGTGCTGGGTCAGCAGGCTGTATTTTGCCTCACAGTAGTCCGCAAGCTGACGGTACAGCAGGCTTAGCGACTCTCTGAGCGGCTGTTCACGCCATAGTCTGAACCAGAACCAGTTGAACGCGCCGTACCAGATGGTGCCGGAGATATAGAGCACCATCGGTTTCCAGATAGGCATGTTACCAGCCATGCTGAGCGTGAAGATTGCGGCAATCAGCGACGCGGGCAGCAGGCGAGCATGCAGTGAGCTTATTTCCGCCGTGACGCCGAGCAGCAGGGCCATAACGATTAATATCGCAGGCAGCGGGACGTGGGTATAAAGCAGCAGAAGCTGCATGATTAGGCTGCTGACGGCGAACAGGCCGCCGCCAATGATCAAACGTTTGAAGAAGCGTTTATGCGGCGTGTCCAGCCCGGCAATGTTGCAGCAGGCAGGCACTAACGAGAAAAGCAGGCCATTTTGCAGGCTGTCGAGGACCAGGCCGATAGCCACGGGTAGACACAGCACCAGCGTTTGCCGCAGCGCGTAGTTAACTTCCGGGTGATAAATTAATCTCTTCCACATAGCCTGAATTGTAGAGACAAAAAAGGCGTGTTACCGAAGCGACACGCCTTTATGGGGCTAATTAACGCGTGCCGTAAACGACAATCGTTTTACCGTGTGCGGAAATGAGATTCTGGTCTTCCAGCATTTTCAGAATACGGCCAACGGTTTCGCGGGAGCAGCCCACGATCTGACCGATTTCCTGGCGGGTGATTTTAATCTGCATCCCGTCCGGGTGGGTCATGGCGTCCGGCTGTTTAGCCAGGTTCAGCAGCGTCTGTGCGATGCGGCCGGTCACGTCCAGGAAGGCGAGGTTGCCGACTTTCTCGGAGGTAACCTGCAGGCGGCGTGCCATCTGGGAAGACAGACGCATCAGGATGTCCGGGTTGACCTGAATCAGCTGACGGAATTTTTTATAGGAAATTTCAGCTACTTCACAGGCTGTCTTGGCACGAACCCAGGCGCTACGCTCCTGACCTTCTTCGAACAAGCCTAATTCACCAATGAAATCACCCTGATTCAGATAAGAAAGGATCATCTCCTTGCCTTCTTCATCTTTAATCAGAACAGCTACGGAGCCTTTGACGATGTAATACAGCGTCTCCGCCTTTTCACCCTGGTGAATCAGCGTGCTCTTCGACGGATACTTATGAATGTGGCAATGAGACAAGAACCATTCGAGAGTCGGGTCTGTTTGCGGTTTGCCAAGCACCATGCGCGGTTATCCTCTGTTATAAACTGGCTACCAAAGACAAGACTCGGAACCTCTTGTCTGGCGTTGCAATCGTGAAATTTTCCCATACCCTGGGAACTGGCGGGCAGGTCAATCCTGCGGCCTGTAATTAGTCGTTTCCTCTGCTTGCGGCATAAACGTCTCTGTATCGCAGCAGCATCCGAATTGTTTTAGCATAGCTTTTGGTAAGTGTCTTGTCTTGTCTCGTTTCAGCATGACTTGGATCGCCTTACGTTGCCAGTTTTGACGTAGACGCGTAATCTGAAAGAATATTTTCTCAACAGGAGTAGGCAAAATGCAGGCACGTGTTAAATGGGTGGAAGGCATGACCTTCCTCGGGGAGTCCGCTTCTGGCCACCAGATCTTGATGGACGGTAATTCTGGTGATAAAGCGCCAAGCCCAATGGAAATGCTGCTGATGGCGGCGGGCGGCTGTAGCGCCATTGACGTGGTGTCGATTTTGCAAAAAGGTCGCCACGACGTGATGGATTGTGAAGTCAAGCTGACCTCTGAGCGCCGTGAAGAAGCGCCGCGCCTGTTCACCCATATTAATCTGCACTTTGTGGTTACCGGAAAAGAGCTGAAGGATAGCGCCGTATCGCGCGCGGTCGATCTTTCTGCTGAAAAGTATTGTTCGGTAGCGCTGATGCTTGGGAAAGCGGCAAACATTACCCACAGCTATGAAGTGATCGAAGCATAAAGATCAAAAAGGCGGCATTCACGCCGCCTCTGCCGAATCAGGCAATCTTCCTGCCTTCCGCCAGTCGCTGCACCAGCGGCCCCATAATCAGCTCCATCGCCAGCCCCATTTTCCCGCCAGGCACCACCAGAGTGTTGATGTGGGAGATAAACGATCCTTGCAGCATCGCCAGCAGATAAGGGAAGTCGATATCGTCCAGCCCGCGGAAATGGATAACCACGAAGCTTTCGTCCAGCGACGGAATGGCACGTGCGGCAAACGGGTTAGAGGTATCCACCGTCGGGACGCGCTGGAAGTTAATATGGGTGCGTGAGAACTGCGGCGTAATGAAGTTGATGTAATCGTCCATCGAACGCACGACGGAGTCCATCACCGCTTCCCGCGAATGGCCGCGCTCGCCGGTGTCGCGAACCAGCTTCTGAATCCATTCCAGGTTAACAATAGGCACCACGCCAACCAGCAAATCCACGCAGTCTGCTACGTTATGTTGCGGGGTGACAACGCCGCCGTGCAGGCCTTCATAAAACAGCACGTCGGTTGGTTCCGGCAGCGGCTGCCACGGCGTAAAGGTACCCGGCACCTGGTTCCACGGCACGGCTTCATCGTAGGTATGCAGATATTTACGTGATTGACCTTTGCCGCTCTGGCCGTATTCGATAAAGGTTTGTTCCAGTAAACCGAAGTCGTTGGCTTCTGGCCCAAAATAGCTGATGTGGCGGCCCGCATCACGCGCCTTGCGGATGGCCATATCCATTTCCGGGCGGGTATAGCGGTGGAAGCTGTCGCCTTCAACCTCGGCGGCACGCAGATTGAGCTGCTGGAAAATCTTGCGGAAGGCAAGGCTGGTGGTGGTGGTTCCGGCGCCGCTGGAACCTGTTACCGCAATAACCGGGTGTTTGGCTGACATAAGGTGACAACTCCATGAGGGATCGGAAAAAGGTCTGGTTTCTGGTTGTTATACTTTTCAGCCAGTATAGATCACCCCGCCGGTTAGCGGTCAGCCACGAAACTGCCCGCGCGGCATAATATTTACCGTTTCATGGAGTTCAGACCAAACCAGCACGGCTTCGCCGCTTTGCAACTGGCGCTTCACGTCGGCGACTTTTTGCGTCAGCGAGCGCTCCTGCTCACCATAATCGGTGCCTTCGCGTAATACAAAAGATTCAATCAAACTGTCGAGGGTTTCAGGGGCGAGATCTTGCCAGGGAATGATCATTTCAGTGGTCCAGGAAGCGGGTTAGCCAGTCAGGAATGCGCTGCTCAAGCCACATCTGTGGGCGCAGCGGCGTGCCGCCAACGAAGCCAACGTGACCGCCATAGGTGGTGAGCTGATAGTGGATATTCGGCGGCAGCGTTTCGCGGTCCGGGATCACGTGGTGGTCCATAAACGGATCGTCTTTGGCGTGAATAATCAGCGTTGGCGAGGCAATGTCCGGCAAGAGCGGCATGGCGCTGCACTGGCGATAGTAGTCCAGTGCGTCGGCAAAGCCGTGAATTTTTGAGGTGATCAGGTCGTCGAACTCGCGAATACGGCGCAGGCTTTTAAGTTTACGCAGGTCGATAGGCAGTGAACCCGGGTAGCTCTTCAGCTTGCGGGCGGCATTTTTTTTCAGCAGGTTCAGCAGGTAGTGCTGATAAACGCGCGAAAAGCCTTGTTCCATGTGATAGCAACATTGCTCGAGCATCAACGGTGCGGAGACGATAACTCCCGCTTTCAGCGTGCAGGCCGCGCCCTGTTTTGCCATCAGGCAGGCGAGCATATTTCCGCCCAGCGAGAAACCAACCGCGGCGGTTGGGACCTCGCCGTAGCGCTGATTCAACCATTCGAGGAAGAAGGTGCCGTCTTCGGTTTCGCCGGAGTGGTAAATGCGCTCTTTACGGTTTGGCACACCGCTACAGCCGCGAAAATGCATTACCACGCCTAGCCAGCCGCGTTTTTTGGCCGCTTCTATCATGCCGTGGGCGTAAGGGCTGTGGAGGCTGCCTTCCAGGCCGTGAAACACCACCAGACGCGGTTTATGCATCGCGGTTTGCGGATCTTCGCTCCACGCAAGATCGACAAAATCCCCGTCCGGCATATCCAGGCGCTGCCAGTGGGGTTTGAAATTGATTCGGCGGCGAATCAAACGTGGGATCATGGTTTGCAGATGCGGATTACTGAGTCCGCGCATCGGGCGGAAATCGTCACCTTCATCATGATGAATATTCAATTCTAAAGGACTTGTACTGGCCATATCACACTGTTAGTTTCGTTTAGTTCGCTAATTATTCTTCGGGTGTGGAGCACCCAATTCATGGACTTAGACTCAACGCTTTTTCTGTCGATGCTGGGCTTTCTCTGGGTCGCCGCGATTACACCTGGCCCTAATAATACGCTACTTACCGCGTCCGGGGCGAATTACGGTTTCTTCCGCAGCCTGCCGTTGATGATTGGCATCATGCTCGGGATGCAGTGCATTCTGGTGCTGGTGGCCTTCGGCGTCGGGAGCCTAATCCTGCTTTACCCGGATCTGCACCTTATCCTGAAGATTGCCGGTAGCGTTTATCTTTTGTGGCTGGCCTGGAAAATTGGTACCGCGAAATACGAGCGGCTGGAAACGGATGCCGCCCCGCCTTCACCGGTGCCGTTCTGGCAGGGTGGCCTGCTGCAGGTGATAAACCCTAAAGCCTGGCTGATGGCGCTGGGTGCCGTTGCCAGTTTTAGCTTAGAGAAGGATTATCTGAATTCCGTGGCGATGATTAGCGTAGGCATTGCGCTGGTGAACATCGTGGCCGGCGTAATCTGGATAGCCTTTGGCAGCCTGATTGGCCTGTTCCTGCGCAGCCGCCGCTCCTGGGCCATTTTCAACGTTAGCATGGGCGTGTTAACCGCGGCCTGCGTGCTGCTTATCTGGCGTTGAGGGCAAACCCTCTCCTCGCGAGGAGAGGGAAAACTTAGCGTTTAGTCGCTCTGCAGCATCTGCTCAAGCTGTTCCTGAGCGTCCAGCCATTCCATCTCACACTCTTCCAGCGCCGACTTCACTTTTACCTGCGTTTGCAGACACTCGTTCATCTCGGCTTTACGGCTTTGCTCGTAGATAGCGCTGTCTGCCAGTTTCTCTTCTACCCCTGCAAGCTGAGCGTTCAGCTTTTCCATCTGCTTTTCAAGCTGGGTGATTTGCTTACGTAGCGGCTGGGTTTGCGTGCGAAGCTCGGCCTCACGGCGCTTCTGGTCCTTACGGGCCTGCGCGCTGTTGGCGTTATCCTTCGCGGCATCTGCAGGCTGGTTTTCCTGCTTTTGCAGGTCGCTCAGCCACTGCTGGTAATCTTCAAGGTCACCGTCGAAAGCTTCCACTTTGCCGTCGTGCACCAGATAGAGAGCGTCCGTGGTGGAGCGCAGCAGGTGGCGGTCGTGCGAGACCACAACCAGCGCCCCTTCGAAGTCAATTAACGCTTCAGTCAGCGCCTGGCGCATGTCGAGGTCAAGGTGGTTTGTCGGTTCATCGAGCAGCAGCAGGTTAGGGCGCTGCCAGACAACCAGCGCCAGTACCAGCCTCGCTTTTTCACCGCCGGAAAACCGTGCCGTTTGCTCCGTGACTTTATCGCCCTGGAAACCAAAGCCGCCCAGGTAGTCGCGCAGCTGCTGTTCCAGCTCGCGGGGAGCAATCCTTGCCAGGTGCTGGAGCGGCGATTCGTCGGCACGCAGGTATTCCAGCTGATGCTGGGCGAAGTAGCCGAGCTTGATGCCTTTGGCGAGGCCAATGTCGCCCTGCAGAGGCTCTAGTTCACCGGCCAGCAGTTTGATTAAGGTGGATTTACCCGCGCCGTTGCGCCCCAAAAGGCCAATACGTGAGCCGGGAACCAGATTCAGCTTGATGGAGTTCAGGATCACGCGCTCGCCGTAGCCGGCGCTGACTTTTTCCATCCGCAGCAGCGGGTTGGGCAGGTTTTCTGGCGCCCGGAAGCTGAAGTGGAATGGGTTATCGACGTGCGCCGGGGCAATCAGCTCCATGCGTTCCAGCATCTTCACGCGGCTTTGCGCCTGCTTGGCTTTAGAGGCTTTTGCCTTGAAGCGGTCGATAAAGCTTTGCAGGTGGGCCACTTTTTGCTGCTGGCTTTCGTACATCGACTGCTGCTGGGACAGGCGAGTGGCGCGCTGGATCTCGAACGAAGAGTAGTTGCCGGTGTACTCGAACATATTCTGCTGTTCGATATGGATAATTTTATCGACCACCGGATCGAGGAAATCGCGGTCGTGAGAGATAAGGATCAGCGTGCCCTGGTAGCTTTTCAGCCAGCGCTCCAGCCAAATGACAGCATCCAAATCGAGGTGGTTGGTCGGTTCATCAAGCAACAGCAGATCCGAACGGCAAATCAGCGCCTGTGCGAGGTTAAGACGCATGCGCCAGCCGCCCGAGAAATCGCTTACCGGGCGTTCCAGCTGTTCATTGCTGAAGCCCAGGCCGTGGAGCAGGCTGGAAGCGCGGGAGCGAATGGTCCAGGCATCTACCGCATCCAATTTGCCGTGAACCAGGGCGATAGCGTGGCCGTCGTTACGTGCGTTTGCCGCGTTGAGTTCGGCTTCCAGCTTACGGAATTCACGATCGCCGTCGATGACATACTCTATCGCAGGCATGGCCAGCGCGGGCGTTTCCTGATTAACCCAGGCAAGCTGCCAGTTGCCGGGGAAGCTTGCGCTACCGCCGTCGGCGCTTATCTCGTTTTTCAGTAACGCCAGCAGCGTGGATTTTCCACAGCCGTTTTTACCCACCAGGCCGACTTTTTGCCCTGGGTTGATGGTGGCGGTGGCGTTATCCAGCAGAACGCGAGTGCCGCGACGAATTTGTAACGAGGAGAAAACAATCATAAAGCGCCGTATGTTCAGAGTATGTTAAATTGTCATTGTAATTCGTTAACATGTCGCCTGGGCAACAGGTCGGGCTGCATGGTAGCCCAAAATAATGACTATGACGACGCCCTGGAGGGTAATGATGTCGCAGCCGCCGAAAGTTTTGCTGCTGTATGCCCATCCGGAATCCCAGGACTCGGTGGCTAACCGGGTTTTGCTTCAGCCGGCTCTGCAGCTTGAAAATGTAACCGTGCACGATCTCTATGCACACTATCCCGATTTTTTTATCGATATTTATCATGAACAGTCATTGCTGCTGGAGCACGATGTCATTGTTTTTCAGCACCCTCTCTATACCTACAGTTGCCCAGCGTTGCTGAAAGAGTGGATGGATCGCGTTTTGAGCCGTGATTTTGCCAGCGGCGTTGGAGGCAATGCGCTGGCGGGAAAGTACTGGCGCAGCGTGATAACCACCGGCGAGCCGGAAGGTGCCTATCGCTATGACGGCTATAACCGCTTCCCGCTGAGTGAAATTTTACGTCCCTTTGAGCTTACGGCGGCGATGTGCAAGATGCACTGGATGATGCCGATTATTGTTTATTGGGCTCGCCGGCAGTCTAAGCAAGAGCTGGAAAGCCACGCGAAGGCCTATGGTGAGTGGCTGGCGAATCCATTGCCAACGGGAGGCCGCTGATGGAAGGGTCTGATTTACTGTTAGCGGGGGTGCTGTTCCTCTTTGCGGCCGTCGTCGCGGTCCCTATCGCCGCACGCCTGGGGATTGGCGCGGTGTTGGGGTATCTGCTGGCCGGGATAGCCATTGGGCCCTGGGGCTTAGGTTTTATCAGCGACGTCGATGAAATTCTGCACTTCTCCGAGCTTGGCGTTGTGTTCCTGATGTTTATCATTGGCCTTGAGCTGAATCCGTCGAAGCTCTGGCAACTGAGGCGCTCAATTTTTGGTGTGGGTGCCGCACAGGTGATTTTGAGTGCCATGGTGCTGGCTGGCCTGCTGATGCTGACGGATTTCTCCTGGCAGGCGGCTGTGGTAGGCGGCATCGGCCTTGCGATGTCGTCGACGGCAATGGCGCTGCAGCTGATGCGCGACAAAAGCATGAACCGCAGCGAGTCCGGGCAGTTAGGTTTTTCAGTGCTACTGTTCCAGGACCTGGCGGTGATCCCTGCGTTGGCGTTGGTGCCGCTGTTGGCGGGTAACGGGGACGATCATACCGACTGGATTAAGGTTGGCCTGAAGGCGCTGGCGTTTATCGGCATGCTGCTGGGGGGCCGCTACCTTCTGCGTCCAGTGTTCCGCTTTATTGCCGGCTCCGGCGTGCGTGAAGTGTTTACCGCTGCGGCGCTGCTGCTGGTGCTTGGTTCGGCGTTATTTATGGACGCGCTCGGTTTCTCTATGGCGCTGGGGACGTTTCTGGCCGGCGTGCTGCTGGCGGAAAGTGAATATCGCCATGAGCTTGAAATAGCGATCGATCCGTTCAAAGGGCTGCTGCTGGGACTGTTCTTTATTTCGGTCGGCATGGCGCTAAACCTGGGCGTGTTGTTTACGCATCTGTTATGGATTGCGGTAAGCGTCGTTGCACTGGTCGCGGTGAAGGCCACAATTTTGTATGGCCTGTCGCGTGTCTATGGCCTGCGTAGCTCTGAAAGATTGCAGTTCGCCGGGGTGTTAAGCCAGGGGGGCGAGTTTGCTTTTGTGCTGTTTTCCGCCGCGGCTTCACAGAAGCTTTTCCAGGGTGAGCAAATGCCGTTGCTGCTGGTGACGGTCACGCTCTCGATGATGACCACGCCGCTATTGATGAAAGGCGTAGATGCGATACTGGCAAGGCGTTTTAACTCCGGGGAAGAGACGGATGAAGCGCCTTATGTAGAGGATGATCATCCGCAGGTCATCATTGTCGGGTTTGGGCGTTTTGGCCAGGTTATTGGCCGTTTGTTAATGGCAAATAAAATGCGTATTACCGTACTTGAGCGAGATATCAGTGCCGTGAGCCTGATGAGAAAGTACGGTTATAAGGTGTATTACGGTGACGCTACGGAGGTAGAACTGTTGCGTTCAGCCGGTGCAGAAGCGGCGAAATCTATTGTTATCACCTGCAATGAGCCGGAAGATACCCTGCGGATTGTGCATCTCTGTCAACAACACTTTCCACATCTTGCCATTCTGGCACGCGCTCGCGGGCGCGTTGAAGCCCATGAACTGCTGCAGGCAGGCGTTAAACTGTTCTCGCGTGAAACCTTCTCCAGCGCGCTTGAGCTTGGCCGTAAGGCTCTGCTCACGTTGGGAATGCATCCGCATCAGGCGCACCGTGCGCAGTTACACTTCCGCCGCCTGGATATGAGCATGCTCAGGGAGTTAATGCCGATTCATACCGACACCGCACAGATTTCCAGGGTGCGTGAGGCTCGGCGCGAGCTGGAGGAAATTTTTGAACGTGAAATGCAGCAAGAGCGCCGCCAGCTTGATGGTTGGGATGAATTTGAATAGTAAGCCAGCCCGTTGAAGAAATACCTACGATAGAGATTTGATCGGCGGAAGCAAGAAATAAACCAGGAAAATCAATTTATTGATTTTCGCCAGATAACCAAAAAGAGGGAAAAACCACGCTTTTTCCCTCTTTTTCAGAACATCAGGTGAAGCCAATGTCAGTGCGTAAACGATTTATTGCCGGAGCGGTTTGCCCCAAGTGCCAGGCGAAGGACTCGCTTGCTCTGTGGCGCGAGAACAACGTTGATATCGTTGAGTGTGTGAAGTGTGGCCATCAGATGCGAGAAGCTGATAAGCAGGTTCGCGAGCACGTTCGCGAACAGGAGCAAGTGATAGGGATTTTTCATCCCGACTAGCGGCATGAGTCAGCTTTTTTTAAGCTAGAGGGTACAGCGGCGCAGATTTCCGTTACAATCTGCGCCAGTTTTTTCCCCACGCTCGTTCAGGAGATATCATGAAAGTAGCAAAAGACCTGGTGGTCAGCCTGGCCTATCAGGTACGTACAGAAGACGGTGTGTTGGTCGATGAGTCTCCGGTGAGCGCGCCGCTGGACTACCTGCACGGCCACGGCTCCCTGATTTCTGGCCTGGAAACAGCGCTGGATGGTCACGAAGTTGGCGATAAATTTGACGTTGAAGTGGGCGCGAACGACGCCTACGGTCAGTACGACGAGAACCTGGTGCAGCGCGTACCGAAAGACGTCTTCATGGGCGTTGACGAGCTGCAGGTTGGCATGCGCTTTATGGCTGAAACCGATCAGGGGCCGGTACCGGTTGAAATTACCGAAGTGGAAGATGAGCACGTTGTGGTTGACGGCAACCACATGCTGGCTGGTCAGAATCTGAAATTCAACGTTGAAGTTGTGGCGATCCGCGAAGCGACCGAAGAAGAACTGGCCCACGGCCACGTTCACGGTGAGCACGATCATCATCATGACCACGATCACGACGGCTGCTGCGGCGGTCATGGCCACGATCACGACCATGACCACGGTAAAGGCGGTTGCGGCAACGGCGGCTGTGGCTGCCACTAATTGCTGTATAAAGAAAAAGGCGTGTTTAACACGCCTTTTTTTATGCCTGTCATTCAGTAATGCGGTGGCGGTGTTTCTTCAGATTCAGATGCGACCATGGATGGTTGGCTCGCCTTTAGTTTTTCAACCAGCAGACGTAAATGCTCGCGAAGTTTGACCATCTCAAGTTCGTGCGCCGTCACGGTCTGATTCAGCTCTTCAATCGTTATCTCCTGAAAGGCGAGACGACTCTCGAGATCTTCCAGCCGTTGTTCGGTGGATTTTGGGGGCATGGCGATTCCTCTTTCTGCCTGCGCGATGGACAATATGCGGTGATTTTACTGAAAATGACTCAGCTTTACAGCGCGGAAGCACTTTGAAGGAAACTTCTTTAAACAAAAAGAATCTGAATTTGACTCGATAACTCGCTGAGAGATTGTGTAGATTTCTTTCACGACGTTATAGTACGTCACTTAGCTTATTTGAAAAACCTGGGGTGAGAGGCCCCGGCCCTTGGAGAAATGGATGAAATCATTATTTAAAGTAACGCTTCTGGCGACCACAATGGCCGTTGCCCTTAATGCACCAGCTTTCGCCGCACCTGCTGCTGCGAAAGATGCGCCTGCTGCCGCTCAGGCTGACAGCAAAGCGGTCTTTAAGAACGACGATCAGAAAGCCGCCTATGCACTGGGCGCTTCGCTTGGGCGTTACATGGAAAACTCCCTGAAAGAGCAAGAGAAACTGGGTATCACCCTGGACAAAGCTCAGCTGATCGCGGGCGTGCAGGATGCCTTTGCTGATAAGAGCAAACTTTCCGATCAGGACATCGAGCAAACTCTGCAGGCGTTTGAGACTCGCGTAAAAGCCTCCGCTCAGGAGAAAATGGAAAAAGACGCAAAAGAGAATGCAGACAAAGGCAAAGCTTTCCGTGATGCTTTCGCTAAAGAGAAGGGCGTAAAAACGTCTTCTACCGGCCTGCTGTATAAAGTCGAGAAAGACGGTACCGGCGATGCGCCTAAAGATACCGATACCGTAGTTGTTAACTACAAAGGTACGCTGATCGACGGTAAAGAGTTTGATAACTCTTACACCCGTGGTGAGCCTCTTTCCTTCCGTCTTGATGGCGTTATCCCAGGCTGGACTGAAGGCCTGAAAAACATCAAGAAAGGCGGCAAAATCAAGCTGGTTATTCCACCAGAGCTGGCTTACGGTAAAACTGGCGTTCCAGGGATCCCTGCCAACTCCACGCTGGTGTTTGAAGTTGAGCTGCTGGACATTAAACAGGCGCCAAAAGCTGACGCTAAACCTGCAGCAGCAGCGGATGCCAAAGCGGCTGACGCAGCAAAAAGCAAGTAATTTGCTGGCAGTTTGAACCGCCGCCCATCGGGCGGCGGTTTTGTTTTTGGGACTTGCTTTATTTTCCCCCACGCGCAATGAGGAGAATAAAGACTGGAAAGCACGTCTTACGTTGTATTACCTTAACGGGCAGCGTTTCAACCGAGTATGAGTCTGCCCTGACACCATCAAAGCGTGACAGGCTCTCTTTAGAGTAAATGGCTGACAAGATCTGTTATCGGTATTGCCTTCAATTTGGGGCCGATGACAATAATGGACGATGTCTTCTGATTTACCCCAAACGGCCGAAAACCCCGTTTTCGGGCGTTTGTCATCAATCTGAGAGGGTGGTATTTTTACATGTCCAATTCGCTTTTAACCAACGAAACCAGTGAACTCGATTTACTGGACCAGCGTCCTTTTGAGCAAACCGACTTCGAAATCTTAAAATCCTATGAAGCGGTTGTGGACGGGTTAGCGATGCTGATTGGCTCCCATTGCGAAATCGTTCTGCATTCCTTGCAGGACCTGAAATGTTCAGCCATTCGTATCGCTAATGGTGAACATACCGGGCGAAAAATAGGCTCGCCAATTACCGATCTGGCGCTGCGCATGCTGCACGATATGACCGGCGCCGACAGCAGCGTATCAAAATGCTATTTTACCCGCGCGAAAAGCGGCGTTCTGATGAAGTCGGTGACCATTGCGATCCGCAACCGTGACCAGCGCGTGATAGGTTTACTGTGCATCAACATGAACCTCGACGTGCCGTTCTCTCAGATTATGTCGACCTTTGTGCCACCAGAAACGCAGGACCAGGAAGTGCCGTCCTCGGTGAACTTTGCCTCCTCCGTTGAAGACCTGGTGATGCAAACGCTTGAATTCACAATTGAAGAAGTGAATGCCGATCGCAACGTGTCGAACAACGCGAAAAACCGCCAGATAGTCCTTAACCTCTATGAGAAAGGCATCTTCGATATCAAAGATGCGATTAACCAGGTGGCCGACCGTCTGAATATTTCCAAGCACACCGTTTATCTTTACATTCGCCAGTTCAAAAACGGCGACTTCCTTGGCCAGGATAAGTAATGCGCTTTACGTTGATGGTTACCGGGCCGGCTTATGGTACTCAGCAGGCGAGTAGCGCGCTGTTGTTTGCCCGGGCGCTTCTGGCAGAAGGCCATACGCTTGAGAGCGTTTTTTTCTACCGCGAGGGGATTTATAACGCTAATCAGCTGACCGCGCCGGCAAACGATGAGGTTGATCTGGTCCGCGAGTGGCGGTCGTTGAGCTCGCAACACGGCGTCGCGCTGCACATCTGTGTGGCCGCTGCGCTGCGCCGCGGCGTGACCGATGAAGAGCAGGCTAAGTCTTTGGGACTGAACGTGAGTAATCTCCAGCCTGGCTTTACGCTTAGTGGGCTGGGGGCGCTGGCGGAAGCGGCGCTCACCTGTGAAAGAATGGTGCAATTCTGATGAAGCGTGTGGCTTTTGTGTTCCGTTCTGCGCCGCACGGTAGTTCTGCCGGCCGGGAGGGGCTGGATGCGTTATTGGCGACCTCAGCATGGTCTGAAGATATCGGCGTGTTTTTTATTGGGGACGGTGTACTGCAGCTGGTGCCCGGCCAACAGCCAGCGAAAGTGCTGGCCAGAGATTACATCGCTACCTTCCGCGTTTTGCCGCTGTATGACATCGAGCAGTGTTTTCTTTGTGCGGCCTCATTGAGCGAAAGAGGGCTGTCGGAACAGTCATCCTGGGTTATCGATGCCGAAGTGCTGGCGTCAGATGCGCTGAGGGAAAAATTAAACCAGTACGATGTCGTACTCACCTTCTGAGGTGCCCATGCTGCATACTTTACGTCAGTCGCCCTTTCAGTGTGATATCAGCGAGATGCTGCGCTATGTCCAGCCAGGAGACGATCTGCTGTTGATGGAAGACGGCGTGATTGCCGCGCTGAATAACAGCCGGGCGCTTGAATTACTGCTTTCAGCCCCCATTTCTATCAGCGCTCTGCGAGAAGATGTTGAGGCGCGAGGCCTGATTGCTCAAATTTCATCCAAGGTTGTGTGTGTCAGCTATACTGATTTCGTCAGATTAGCGATAAAACACGACCAGCAGTTCGCCTGGTAACGGCGGATCGCTGTATATTTCTTGACACCTTTTCGGCTCAGCCCTAAAATTCTGCGTCCTCATATTATATGAGGCCGTTTTATTACGTGTTTACGAAGCAAAAGCAAAAACCAGGAGCTATTTAATGGCAACAGTTAACCAGCTGGTTCGCAAACCACGCGTACGCAAAGTTGCAAAAAGCAACGTGCCTGCGCTGGAAGCTTGCCCGCAAAAACGTGGTGTATGTACCCGTGTATATACCACCACTCCTAAAAAACCAAACTCCGCACTGCGTAAAGTTTGCCGTGTGCGTTTGACTAACGGTTTTGAAGTCACCTCCTACATCGGCGGTGAAGGTCACAACCTGCAGGAGCACTCCGTGATCCTGATCCGTGGTGGTCGTGTTAAAGACTTGCCAGGTGTTCGCTACCACACCGTTCGTGGTGCGCTTGACTGCTCCGGCGTTAAAGACCGTAAGCAATCTCGCTCCAAGTATGGCGTGAAGCGTCCTAAGGCTTAATGGTTCTCCGTTAAGTAAGGCCAAACGTTTTAAATTAATGTCAAAATAAACTCTTTGAGTTTTGGACAATCCTGAATTAACAACGGAGTATTCCTATGCCACGTCGTCGCGTGATTGGTCAGCGTAAAATTCTGCCGGATCCTAAGTTCGGATCAGAGCTGCTGGCTAAATTTGTAAATATCCTGATGGTAGATGGTAAAAAATCTACTGCAGAATCTATCGTTTATACCGCGCTGGAGACCCTGGCTCAGCGTTCTGGTAAAAACGAACTGGAAGCTTTCGAAGTCGCTCTGGACAACGTCCGTCCGACCGTCGAAGTTAAGTCCCGCCGCGTTGGTGGTTCTACTTATCAGGTTCCAGTTGAAGTTCGTCCGGTTCGTCGTAATGCCCTGGCAATGCGTTGGATCGTAGAAGCTGCTCGTAAACGCGGTGATAAATCCATGGCTCTTCGCCTGGCGAATGAACTGTCTGATGCTGCAGAAAACAAAGGCACTGCAGTGAAGAAACGTGAAGACGTTCACCGTATGGCTGAAGCCAACAAGGCGTTCGCTCACTACCGTTGGTAATAAATCCTTCGTAGTGTTACCCAAGCGGGCGCTTCATGAAGCTGCCCGCTTTGGGTTACTTAACTTGAACGTCCCAGGATATAGAGGAATCAAATGGCTCGTACAACACCCATTGCACGCTACCGTAACATCGGTATCAGTGCACACATCGACGCCGGTAAAACCACGACTACCGAACGTATTCTGTTCTACACCGGTGTAAACCACAAAATCGGTGAAGTTCATGACGGCGCTGCAACCATGGACTGGATGGAGCAGGAGCAGGAGCGTGGTATCACCATTACCTCCGCTGCAACTACTGCATTCTGGTCTGGTATGGCTAAGCAGTATGAACCGCACCGCGTAAACATCATCGACACCCCGGGACACGTTGACTTCACCATCGAAGTAGAACGTTCCATGCGTGTTCTTGACGGTGCAGTAATGGTTTACTGCGCAGTTGGTGGTGTTCAGCCACAGTCTGAAACCGTATGGCGTCAGGCTAACAAATACAAAGTTCCACGCATCGCGTTCGTTAACAAAATGGACCGTATGGGTGCAAACTTCCTGAAAGTTGTAGGCCAGATCAAATCCCGCCTGGGCGCGAACCCTGTTCCGCTTCAGCTGGCGATTGGTGCTGAAGAAGGTTTCACCGGCGTTATCGACCTGGTGAAAATGAAAGCCATCAACTGGAACGATGCAGATCAGGGCGTTACCTTCGAATACGAAGATATTCCGGCTGACATGCAGGACCTGGCTGACGAATGGCACCAGAACCTGATCGAGTCCGCTGCAGAAGCTTCTGAAGAGCTGATGGAAAAATACCTGGGCGGCGAAGAGCTGACCGAGGAAGAAATCAAGACTGCTCTGCGTCAGCGCGTTCTGAACAACGAAATCATCCTGGTTACCTGTGGTTCTGCATTTAAGAACAAAGGTGTTCAGGCGATGCTGGATGCGGTAATTGATTACCTGCCAGCACCAACTGACGTACCTGCTATCAACGGTATGTTGGACGACGGTAAAGACACTCCATCTGAGCGTCACGCTAGCGACGAAGAGCCATTTGCTGCTCTGGCATTCAAAATCGCTACCGACCCGTTCGTAGGTAACCTGACGTTCTTCTGCGTGTACTCTGGCGTGGTTAACTCCGGTGATACCGTATACAACCCGGTTAAATCGGCTCGTGAGCGTTTCGGTCGTATCGTTCAGATGCACGCTAACAAACGTGAAGAGATCAAAGAAGTTCGCGCGGGCGACATTGCTGCGGCAATCGGCCTGAAAGACGTGACCACAGGTGATACCATCTGTGATCCGGACAACGTGATCATTCTGGAGCGTATGGAATTCCCTGAACCGGTAATCTCCATCGCCGTTGAGCCGAAAACCAAAGCTGACCAGGAAAAAATGGGTCTGGCTCTGGGCCGTCTGGCTAAAGAAGACCCATCATTCCGCGTATGGACTGATGAAGAATCTAACCAGACCATCATCGCGGGTATGGGTGAGCTGCACCTCGACATCATCGTTGACCGTATGAAGCGTGAGTTCAACGTTGAAGCGAACGTCGGTAAACCACAGGTTGCTTACCGTGAAGCGATTCGCGCGAAAGTTACCGATATCGAAGGTAAACACGCCAAGCAGTCTGGTGGTCGTGGTCAGTACGGTCATGTTGTTATCGACATGTACCCACTGGAGCCGGGCTCTAACCCTAAAGGTTACGAGTTCATCAACGACATCAAAGGTGGTGTGATTCCTGGCGAATACATCCCTGCTGTTGATAAAGGCATCCAGGAGCAGCTGAAATCTGGTCCTCTGGCGGGCTACCCGGTAGTCGATCTCGGCGTGCGTCTGCACTTCGGTTCTTACCACGACGTTGACTCCTCCGAGCTGGCGTTTAAACTGGCCGCTTCTATTGCCTTCAAAGATGGCTTTAAGAAAGCTAAACCAGTTCTGCTTGAGCCTATCATGAAGGTTGAAGTTGAGACTCCGGAAGAGAACACTGGTGACGTTATCGGTGACCTTAGCCGTCGTCGTGGTCAGCTGAAAGGCCAGGAATCTAACGCTACTGGCGTACAGATTCATGCTGAAGTTCCGTTGTCTGAAATGTTCGGGTACGCAACTCAGCTGCGTTCTCTGACCAAAGGTCGTGCATCTTACTCCATGGAATTCCTGAAGTATGATGACGCACCTAACAACGTTGCTCAGGCCGTAATCGAAGCTCGTGGCAAATAAGCCAACGCTTTTAACACAATGATCCCGTGCTCTCTCCACGAGGGGCGAGCACAATAGTAAGGAATATAGCCGTGTCTAAAGAAAAATTTGAACGTAAAAAACCGCACGTCAACGTTGGTACTATCGGCCACGTTGACCACGGTAAAACCACTCTGACTGCTGCAATCACTACCGTTCTGGCGAAAACCTACGGTGGTTCTGCTCGTGCATTCGACCAGATCGATAACGCACCAGAAGAAAAAGCTCGTGGTATCACCATCAACACTTCCCACGTTGAATATGACACCCCGACTCGCCAC